>CAZSJY010000072.1:0-2030 GCA_964607375.1 uncultured bacterium | reverse complement strand
AATAACCTTGCGATTATTGGTTGTGGTACACCCGACAGGATTCGAACCTGTAACCGCCTGATTCGTAGTCAGGAACTCTATCCAATTGAGCCACGGGTGCATTTTAATTAATCAATCTTCAATTATCAATCTTTCAATAAGTGTCTTATTAGTTTCGATTCCTAATTTATAATTCCTATGTTGGAGAATAGGGATTCGAACCCACATACTCAGAGTCAGAGTCTGATGTCCTGTCATCAGACAATCCTCCAAAATTCACTCAAATTTAAGCTCCGAAATTTAGGGAGTTCGACTAACTTCATCCAAAACAAATTGGTATTTCAATTAGTCTAATTTAAAAATCGATTATCGGATGATCAATATTGGATTGAACAATCTCCTTATTTTCTGAATTCTGTAAGAATGTAACTATATGGAAGTTAGAATTATCCACTGAGTATCCAGGAGGTTGCAAAAGATATATAAATATTTCTTCTTCTCCGTTAATCGAAATATTCTCCAATACTTCAATATCACGCATAACTTGATGATGAATATCTTCTCCATTTCCACCAGAATATTCATAATTATTTTCCACAACAACAGCATAGCAATCATAAACATCCTCAATTTGTTCTTCACTATAAATCTGAATTTTTACTGCGATAGAATCTTCTTCACTCTCGGTTTGATGACCCAAATAAAAAGAAGTATTTCCAGAAATTTGCGATTGCATAGAAAATTCCCAGTCTGTATCTACACTGACAGGATTTTCAATCCCTCCCACAACAAAATTTGGTAATGCCCAGCCATCATCGGTAAAGAAATCTTGATAAAAATACATTCTCGCTTCATTTTCAGCTACATTATACAAATACATTGGATCATTTGGATCTGGCCAATTTAGATGATAACGAATTATTGCGACAGATTCTTCATTATTCTCAATAATTTCATCTACTTTGTGATTACCCTCAACACATCCTGCACAATTATCATTCGTAAACATTTCACCAAGAACTACTTTACGGATTGTAGTAATTATTGGTATAGGTAAAGTATCGATTGCCATTTTGTTTTCGAAAAATATAAAATCCGCTAAAGATACTCCTGGAACACCTCCAAAAAGAAATAACGAATTAGAAAAATAGTAACTAGTATCTAAAATTGTTTCCAGCGTATCTAATTGTATCGATAAGGAATCATAAGTTAAATCTTGAGGTATTAATTCTGATAAATCATAGACAAGTTCTTCGCCCATTTTTAAGTAAATACCTTTTGGTATAATTTTTAGAAATAATTCGCTTAGACATTCTTCGTCTATAACATTCAACCTAATTGTAGATTCTCCCATTGCTTTTGAAATAACGGTCAAAATACTATCAGTAAAACTGTATAATTCAACAATGTTTGTACTTCCAGAATCTACTAATGAATATATTGGATTGGAAAAATAGTGATCAAACGCTTCACTAAAATTGTATATTAATGTATCTTTAAATTCAATTTCTATTTCTTCTAAATAGTAATTAGGTGGGTTTGATTCTGGTTCTGTGAAAAATTCACAGTTCATCGATGTAACAACCACAAGCAATAGTGCTATAAAATATCTCATATTCTAACCTCCATTGCTAAGCGAAAACCTTCAAATGGACTGATAACTCTACAAACTCCGCTTGTGCACCGAACTCCGCCTTTTTCTGCACCGGATGATGCACGAATCCACATCGATGATTTTGGTTTTAGCGTAATTTCTCCACTAATCCATTGTCCATCTCCAACAAGTTCAGGATCATCACTTAAATCTAAAATTCCAGCAATGGATAATTTGCTTCCAAAATCTACTGATGATATATATTGATGAGATTTATATTGTTCTTCCCCTCGATGTGATAACTGAACAGTGGAAACCAAGTTTAACACCAAATTATCCTTTACTGTCCAGGACGCGTAAAAAGGAGTAAATGTAATGTGTTGCTCCCAAAGATGACCATCATTAGAAAGTTTGGTAAATGCTAATACAGAACGATTCGTTATAGCATCACTTGAAG
>CAZSJY010000071.1:0-2321 GCA_964607375.1 uncultured bacterium | reverse complement strand
TTTGCAAGTTCAGTTCCTATTCTTCCTAAACCGATAATACCAAGAGTTTTTCCATACAATTCAGTCCGTTTCAATTCTTTTTTAATCCATTGACCATTTCTCATTGAGCTATCAGCACGACCAATGTGATTAGTAATTCCAATCATCAAAGTGAACGCACATTCAGCAACTGCAATTGAAGAAGCATCTGGAGTGTTATGGACCGATATTCCTCTTTTTTTAGCATATTCCAAATCTACATTATCAAGACCAACTCCACCTCGAATGACCAATTTTAGATTTGGTGCATTATCAATATATTCTTTAGTAACTTTAGTTTTGCTACGAATTAGCACAACATCAGCTTTACTGACTATATTTTTATCATCAGTTACATCTCCGAACTTGGATAATTTGCCTGGTAAGTCCTTACCAAACGCATCAGAAATTAAGATTAACATATATTACCTTTCCTTTACAAAAATATTATTCATTTAACAAATTTACAACCATACCACTTCTAAGTTTTGGTTCAAACCAAGTAGATTTTGGAGGCATTACCTCGCCTGCATCAGCGACATTTAGTAGTTGGTCAATAGAAGTTGGAAACAGTGAAAACGCAATTTTATATTCACCAGAATCCACCAATTTCACTAGTTCTTGAGTTCCTCGTATTCCTCCAACAAAATTGATTCGTTTATCAGTTTTTGGATCAGAAATATCTAAAACTGGATCAATAAAATTTGCACCAAGTATTGCAGCATCAATAGAACCAGTAGGATCTTCTGGATCAAATGTTCCATCTTTGGCTTTTAAATGATACCATTTACCTTCAGCATATAACCCAAATGTATGGAGTTTTTTTGGATTGATACTTCTATTATGAGAAATAATATCAAATTTTTCTTCTGCTTTCTCTAAAATCTGTTTAAGAGATAAGCCATTCAAATCTTTTACGACACGATTATACGGTAAAATGTTTAATTCTTCATCAGGAAAAATCACATTAAGGAAATAATCGTATTTCTCATTTACTCCTCCGCAAGAACAACAAGAATTGGTCTTAGCCCTTCTACTTACTTCTGATGCAGCTTGACTACGATGATGACCATCTGCAATGTACATATGCGGGAGTTTTTCAAAAGCTTCCACAATTTCGTTAATCAAAAAATCACTATTTACTATCCACAACTCATGTCTTACACCATCGTCAGCAACAAAATCAATCGGAGCAGTAAACGCAGTAATTTTCTCAAATACTTGATGAATGTCTCTAGATGATCTGAAAGTACTAAATACAGGACCGACTTGAGCTCCCAAATATTCAATATGATTCGCTCTATCATTCACTTTTTCTGGACGAGTATGTTCGTGTTTTTTTATTAGTCCTTTATCATACTCATTAACTGAAGTCAAAGCAACTAAACCTGTTTGACTGTTTCCTTTCATTGTGATTCGATAGATGTAAAAACAAGATGATTCGTCTCTAACCATCAATTTCTCATCAATCAATCGTTGAAGATTATCTTTACCTTTTTGATATACTTCAACGCTATACTGATCGACATCATCATCAAATTCTAGTTCAGCTTTGTTGACGCGCAAAAATGAATTAGGATTGTTTTTGACAATATCACGTGCTTCCTTTGCATTTAACACATCATACGGAGGAGAAGCAATCTCTTTTACGAACTCTAGTTGAGGACGAAGCCCTTTAAATGGTTTTACTATTGACATTTAATACCTCTCAATAAATTAAATTTCATTAAAAAACATATCACTTAAACACTTGATTTTATCCTCATAAGAATTTGGATATAAGAACCAAGTTGCACCAGCTACTGAACTCAGCAATGAATTACCATCTTGAGGAGTAAATGAAAATCCTGTGATTTCGTTACCATTCCTAACACTTAATGAAGGGATAGACACAACAGATTGATTCAAGATTCTTCCATAATGCCCATGATCTCTGCCAAACGAAAAGACTTTGCAAGAATCAATTTTATCTGTTGTAGATACTAAACCATTCGCATTTAATTTATCAATAACAGCTTGAACTGTTGTTGGATCTTTAACCTTTAAATGGAAATGAGTGATATGCATATACTGTGTATTCAATTTGATAGCTGAAGAAAACAAATTCAACTCCTTGCCTAAAGTTTGGAATAGTAACGCAGCATCTTTTGCGTGATGGGTGCCATATTTCTCGTCTTTATGTCCGCCTACTTGAGGAGATGGCACAAAACTCGAAGCCTGACTTATATCATTAGCTCGTCGAATTAATGTAAAACGACCTTCGACTAAATTATCTTCAGGAGCATCGTTTAATGCAAGCGTTT
>CAZSJY010000070.1:0-3306 GCA_964607375.1 uncultured bacterium | reverse complement strand
TGGAAAATTCAATTCCATATGCTTTATTACCTCCAACAGGTAAAAGAATTCTTGCTCCGTAAGAATATACGAACTCTTTATCTAAAAAACCAATGTTTGCATTTGGTCTAAGCAAAATGTTCTTTTTTGAAGATGTATCATTCTGAGCAAAAATTTTGTGGTTATTAAAACAAAAAGTAAGTAGTGTGATGAATATTATTTTTATCATTATGTTTTTTTTCAATGTGCTACAACATCCCGATAAACACTATTGCGTTTATTGGGTTATCTGTATTAATATTTAATAGTGGTATAACGGAATTATTTATGTTAAAGAAAGCACTCATAGAAAATTACACCCAAAAACTAAATATTCAGAATTATAGTCAGCAAACAGTTATTTCTTATCTATCTGCTCTTAACAAATTTATAGATTATATTAAGCTAAATCAAATAAAAAATAATGTTGTACAAAAAACTAGAATCATTCGATACAAAGGTACTTCCAATCTCTTTGCTACGGGTATTAAATAACTAAAGAAATAAAGATAAATTCCTGTAAATTATAGTACATTACATATTTACATGTCGAGAAATCTGAAAACTACAAAATATTATCTCAATTACTTCATGTAATACTTTAAATAACACTTGCATTGTAAATCTCATAAGTTTTAAGTTTCGTACAGTTTATTACGCAATGGAGGTAGTTTTGAAGAAATTGGGAGGTATTCTTCTTGTTATTTCGCTTTTTGCTTTTTTTGTGGCTGGGAGTCGTTCATCAAATGATTTAACACAAGCAGTTGTTAAAGTTGCTAATCTAAATTCAACTGAAACACAGCAACATCTTCTTAGGGAATTTAATAGTTTAGATGGTATTTCTACTTGCGAAATGTCTCTGATTACTAAAACAATAACTTTAAGGTACGATGATAGAAGTTTATCTAAACAACAAATTTCAAATGTTCTTGAGAAATGGGATTGTAGTGCTATGCAATTCTCGTTTTCCAAATTACTGAATTGTCAGTCTGAATGAATGTAGAATTATGAAAATTAAAAAAAAACCCGTTCAGAACGGGTTTTTTTTATTCTCAAAATTGGTTATTATTTGAGTGCTTCGTCTATAATTGATGACCAAGCTTCTATATTTCTACCCTTTGGTTCTTTTCCGTTTATCAAGAATTTAGGTACAGCAGTTCGCATACCTGAATCTCTTAGCTGTTTAGTTTCTCTTGTTATTCTGGATTGCAAAGCAGGATCTTTCATATCTTCTTGAAGTTGGTTGATGTCCAATCCAAGTTCCTGTGCATACTGCAACGGTAGGTCTTCGTTTCCTCGGAGTCCTCTGAAATTATCAAAGATTTTCTTATACATTTCATAAAACTTACCTTGTCTTTCAGCAGCCAACGCATAGAGTGCTGCCTTGTTTGCTTGTTTATGACTACTTAAAGGAAAGTTCTTAATAACAACACGAACATCATTTGGGTATTTCTTCATAACTTCTTCTACCAAACTGATAGATTTTGAACAGTAAGGTCATTGAAAGTCCATCCACTCGGTAATTGTAACCTTTGCGTCTTTAGGTCCCATAACGAACGAATCATCAATTGGTATGTTGTAAAATTTGTTATGATCTGTTTCTGGTCGTTCTTTCTTCTTCTTATCCTTTTTATCGTTATTTGCAGCAACATTTGCTAAAGAGGATTTTAACTCACCAATCTGTGTTAAGATTTCCTTTTGAGCATTCTCAATACTGGTTACCTTCGTAAAGATTGATTTTTGTTTCCTTGATAGAGCTTCAATATCTTTCCGTGCTTCTTTATCGGTACAACTGATAAAGAATACAAACAATAACATTAAAACAACAATCATTCTGATTAACCTATTCATTTTACTTTCCTTTACTTTTAATGGTTAAAAAATTATTTTACAATTCGTACCCGGGACTGGACTCGAACTAGCACATCCGAATTGATACTAGACCCTGAACCTAGCGTGTCTACCAATTCCACCACCCGGGCTATTTTGTAAATATTATATCAAAAACAGGGACTGAAACTTATAAGGATTTAATTCGATATATCAAGGAAATAAACTTGCGACTGGATATAAATAACTTCTAAATTTAATTCTATTATTGAATCCGATTCTCTTGAGGAGACTATTAAATATAGAGTAATTTGTATCAATTTATTATTTCATATTATGAAAAATCAAAATATAGCAACCAATAGAAAAGCGAGACACGAGTATCATATTCAAGAAAAATATGAAGCGGGAATTGTTCTTCAAGGTTCTGAAGTAAAAGCACTTAGAGAAGGTAAAGCTAATATAAAAGAATCTTATGTTCGATTTATCAAGGGAGAATTGTTCGTAATAGGGATGCATATTGCTGAGTATTCCAATGCTGGGTATGTTAGCCATACACCTGTTCACGATAGAAAATTACTACTGCATAAGCGAGAGCTCAAGAAGTTGGCTAGAGTTGTAGAAGAAAAAGGTAAAACACTTATTCCACTTTCCATTTATTTCAAAAATGGTCTAGCTAAATTAGAATTTGCTGTCGCACAAGGAAAAAAAATGTGGGATAAAAGACAGACAATTGCAGATAGAGATGCAAAAAGACAAACGGATCGAATGATGAAAGGATTTAACAAATAATGGATAGGAAGTTTCCATCAATCAATGAACAAATGGATATTATTCGGAGAGGTGTGGATGAAATCGTACCCGAAGAAGAATTGGTTAAAAAACTTGAACAATCACAAAAATCTGGTAAACAACTAAAAGTAAAATTTGGATGTGATCCAAGTCGGCCTGATTTACATATTGGACATGCAGTTGTTTTGCGAAAATTGAGAGACTTTCAAGAATTGGGACATCATCCAATTTTACTTATTGGTGATTTCACAGCAATGATTGGCGACCCATCAGGAAGAAACAAAACACGACCACAACTTACTCTTGAAGAGACTCGAGAAAATGCTCAAAGTTATATAAATCAAGCATCAATTGTGTTGGATATGAAAAGCCTACAGATTGTCCATAATAATGATTGGTTAGGAGAAATGGATTTTTCTGCTGTCATTAGATTAGCTTCAAAATATACAGTAGCTAGGATGTTGGAACGAGATGATTTCACAAAACGATACAAATCCGGTGTACCAATTTCTGTTCACGAATTTTTGTATCCTCTTGCTCAGGGCTATGATTCTGTCAATCTAAAATCTGATGTTGAACTTGGTGGTACAGACCAAAAGTTTAATTTACTAGTTGGTAGAGATTTACAGAAAGAAATTGGGCAAACTCCACAAGTGATAATTACAA
>CAZSJY010000069.1:0-3324 GCA_964607375.1 uncultured bacterium | reverse complement strand
TACAGATGGGCTGTATGACTTCTTTAGGTGTCCGTTTTTTTGTAGGAAGATCAATGAGTTAAAGGTTAATAGTGAGGTGAATTTAGCGATATACAATCTTCAAGGACAACTAATTGAGTGTTTAGTAGATAGTAGAGAGGAATTAGGCTATCACGAAGCAAGTTGGGATGCAACGGGTTATCCAAGTGGTGTGTATTTTGTTAAACTTATGGCAGGAGATTATGAGCAAACTCAGAAGTTGATGTTATTGAAATAGTTAATTAAAATTTTAGATTTTACAAATCTTGCGAAAGTTCAAAACTATCGCAAGATTTTTCGTCCAAAATATTCCTCACTAAATTATTGCCCGCAGTGTATTCCTAAATGTAAATTGTAGTATGAAGTTATCGTTAATTCTATATTTGTTGATGTCTTGCACATCTATATTTTCACAAGGTCAAGTCGTATTTCGTGTTCCAATTGAAGGTACAATTGATATGGGACTTCCATATTACATCGATAGAACAATTGAAGAGGCCAAAAGCCAAAACGCAAAAGCAATCATCTTTGATATTGATACATTTGGTGGTCGAGTCGATGCAGCCACTCAGATAAAAGATATAATTTTGGATTGTGAAATCCCAACAATTGCTTTCATTAATCGTAGAGCAATTTCAGCTGGGGCATTGATTTCTCTATCTTGTGATTCAATATTTATGACCAGTGGAGCAACAATCGGTGCTGCAACTGCAGTTGACTTAGAAGGCAACAAAGCATCTGAAAAAGTGATTTCTTATATGAGGGAAGAGATGGCATCAACTGCAGAAGCAAATGGTCGTTCTCGAGATATTGCTATTGGAATGGTAGATGAAGAAATTGAAATTCCGTTTTATTTGCTAGATTCTGGAGATACTATTTCTACAGAACAAATTGAAGGATTTCGAAAAGGAAAATTAATCACTCTCTCTACAAAATACGCAGTTTTGGTTGGAATTGCTAATAAAGAGATTGAAACAATTCAAAACTTATTAACTCATTTAGAATTGAGTAATCCAAAAATTGTAGATATTTCTGCATCATGGTCAGAGAATTTGGTGAGATTTTTGACCAATCCAACAGTCGCTCCATTGTTGATGACACTCGGACTTCTCGGTCTCTTATTTGAAGTAAAATCTCCGGGATTTGGCTTCCCAGGTGCTTTCGGTCTTCTTTGTCTTTCATTATTTTTTGGGTCACATTTGCTGGTTGGTTTAGCAGATGTTTTCGAGATTCTATTACTAATCTCCGGAATTGTGTTAATTGTATTGGAGATTTTAGTAATCCCGGGTTTTGGGGTCGCTGGAATTATCGGTGGCGTGTTAGTTTTATGGAGTTTATTCAAAATGCTTGTTGGAGATTATCCCGGTCCTGATGAATTACGAAATGCGTATTACGGACTAACTATAGGATTTATCGGAGCTTTAATAGGTGGGATGGTTTTGTTCAAAACTCTTACAAAAACAAAATTCTATAAGAAAATTATTCCAATTACATCACAGAAAAAAGATGAAGGATACTCAGTTTCTAAAGGGTACGAAAAACTTATTGGAAAAACTGGAATCGCTAAAACTGACCTTCGCCCAACAGGAATTATAATCATAGAAAATAATACCTATCAAGCAATGAGTCGTGGTGACTATATCGAAAAAGAGTCGTCAATTGAAATCGTTGGAATTGACGAAAACCAATTAATTGTAGTAAAATCATAAAATAAGGAATTAATAAATGAACGGAATTTTAATAATTGGACCAATTATATTTTTGGTAGTAATCATCTTCTTGTATTTCGTACCAGTTGGGTTATGGATACAGACAGGTGTTTCAATCGGATGGGGAAAAGTTGGGATGGTGAAATTAGTGGTTATGCGAATCCGTAAAATCCCACCAAAACTAATTGCTGACGGAGTAATCAATCTGCATCGTGCAGGGCTAGATTATGTAATCTCAGAAGATTTGGAAACTCATTTTCTTGCGGGCGGGAATATTATCAATGTTGTGGATGCATTGATTGCGTCAGACAAAGCAAATATCGAGCTTACTTTTAAAACTGCTGCGGCAATTGATTTAGCAGGAAGAGATGTAAAAGAAGCTGTGCAAACCAGCGTATATCCGAAAGTGATTGACTGCCCTAGAGAAGGAAAAGTGTCTGCAGTATCAAAAGATGGTATTCAGCTTCACTCAAAAGCTCGTGTAACTGTGCGAACAAATATTGACCAACTTGTTGGTGGGGCAACCGACGATACAGTTATAGCTCGTGTGGGTGAGGGTATTGTTAGTGCAATTGGTTCAGCAAATTCATACAAATCTGTTTTAGAAAATCCAGATGAAATTTCCAAAGCTGTTTTATCAAAGGGATTGGATTCTGGCACTGCTTACTCGATTTTATCAATTGATATTGCTGATGTTGATGTAGGCAAAAATGTTGGTGCTCATTTAGAAGCAGACCAAGCCGAAGCAGACAAAAAAGTAGCACAAGCAAAAGCTGAAAGTCGCAGAGCTATGGCAGTTGCTGCCGAGCAAGAAATGAAAGCACGAGTCCAGGAAATGCAGGCGAAAGTTGTGGAAGCTGAATCCGAAGTTCCTAAAGCAATGGCACAAGCATTTCGTGAGGGCAATTTTGGTATTATGGATTATTACAATATGCAAAATGTAAAATCCGATACTCGAATGAGAGATTCAATTGCCGATGAAGATTCAGAAGAAAAGATTGACGAATAAATAAATGGTTTTTCTTGCTGAAATTAGTAATTGGGGGGTAATTCTCCTAATTTGGTGGTTAATCTCCATGTTCTTAGGTAAAAAGAAGAAGAAACTGCAAAGAACGGGGGAGGTTGAAACACCTCCCCCTCCAAAACCAGATCCTTTTGATTTTATAAAAACTATCCGTGAGAATTTACCCGTAGATGAATCTTATGGGAAATCTCCAGAGATAATTCATCAGGAACCAATCGAAGAAGAAATATATCCAAAAGTCGAGATAGAACCTCCTGCTTCAGTTTCAGAAGAATTTGAAGAAGAATTAACAGAAATCCATACTGACCATTCGTACTATCAACCTACTAGAAAAGTGAATCATTATAGGAAATTACTCAGAAAAAAATATAATATCAAAACTGCGATTATTTTAAAAGAAATACTCGATAAACCAAAAGCCTTTAGGAGCAATCAGTAGAATCCTTTGATAAACAGTATTTTTGGGTAAATCGTTGAAACGATTAGTAATTATGTCCCTTCGGTTAGCCCACGATTTAAGAGGTTGTGTCATAATTTAATTTTAGAATCAGATAATTTATTTTGAAATATATT
>CAZSJY010000068.1:0-4753 GCA_964607375.1 uncultured bacterium | reverse complement strand
AGAAAAACAAAAGAGTAAACGATATTAATATTCTTCATTCTAACCTCCAATTGGTATTTTAATTAGTTATAACACTTGTCAAATATTATTGTGATTTTTTGGTATATACAAACACAAGAAAAACACTATTGCAAAAATATCTAACGAAAAGTTAGAACGAATCTGCAAATATTATTGTGATGATTCTCACAATTTATTTACTTATTTACTTTCTAAATCTCTTCTTATCTTGAATTACACAAACTACCACTACGCATCTGAGTGTCCCCCTAAAAAGATGGGGATATCATTCAATATTTTGTATAATTTTAGAATAAACATTGTTATAAAGGAAATTCTTGGCGTGATCAGGATTTGAGATTTCCTTAGAACGACTAACCATAATTTCTTTTGCTTTATTTTGACATAATTCAGCTTCGTCTTTGTTGTCAATTACATAATATGTTTTCGCCATTATCCACCATTCCAAATATGGATTCTTTGATTCGGGTATTTCCTCTAAGTTTTTCCTTAATGACGATATAGTATTCTCATTTATATTTTCTAATTTAGTTTCTACCAACAATGATGCAAGTTCTGGTAAAATATTCTCTTCTACAATATTCAACTTTCTACTGAGTTTTTTAACTTTTTCAATAAACTTCTGAGCTTTCTTTAATTTCCCTTTTAGTATAAAAACAATCGACAAAGTTTGCATAGCTTTCATTACAAATACTCTTTGTTCAGCCATTTGAAAATAATCAATACTTTCATCGTATTCTTCAATTGCTTCAGAATAATCTTCTTTATGAAGTTGAATCAAACCACTTAGCATATGATATTTCCCAAGCATAAATGGTTGATTAAATTCTTCAAGAATTGGATGTGCTTCCTCTAAGTAATATTCTGCTTCTTGAAAGAGCCCCAATTCTACACAATTCTCAGCTAAAATAGTTAAAACACGACCTTCTGCATTTCTCATTTTTAGCGAACGAAATTTGCCAAGAGCTTTTTGAGCATGTTTTATGGCTTGAGTATAATCTCCAAAACTATGATAAACATTACTCATTCCTGCATCATTAATTGCAATTGCTTTATCTTCCTCAAGATCCTCTTTAATTGTAAGTGATCTCCTGAGATATTCTAATGCTGTTTCCGGTTCAGTAAGTGTGTAACATGCAGCAAGGTTATTCAGTGTTTTAGCTTCTGCATATCTGTCGACTAGTTTAATTTGTAACTTGAGAGATTTTTCGTAATACCGTATTGCTTTTGGGTACTGACCTAAATCTTTAAAAACAATTCCTAGGCAATTGAAAACCGATGCAATTCCCTGTTTGTTATCGTGATCCTCAGCAATATTTAAAGCAACCTCTAAACCCTCCTCAGCTTCTACGTAATAACCCATCCTATGATTAACCATTGCTAAATGTGCATAAGCATCACTAAAATCTGAATCTAACTCTATTGCCTTTTGAAACAGATCTTTCATTTCCTTCAAATCATCTTTTGATTGTTGAATATCATAGAGATATTTAGCTTTTGTATAACACTCAAGTGCTTCAGGATTTTCACTTATTTTACTCTCAAACGACTTGCTGAGTTGACTTGATATTTCAACACCAAACAAGTTTGCAGTGTATTTAACAATTTCTCCACGAATTTGTTTAATGTTCACTATAGTTGTTTTCCACTTTTTATTCCAAACAATATCACCACTCTCAGTATCAAGTATTTCAATTGATAGATTAATGTCATTACCTGATTTAAGTAAGTGACCAGATAAAATTGTATCTACCTGTAAATCTCGTGCAACATCGTGTTTTGATAATCCTGTATCTTTATGGGAGATTACATCAGAAAAAGAAGCAGTTCTAATACTACCAATTTTTTGATAATCTGATATAAGCTCTTCAGTTAAATTGTAGCAGAAAAATTCACTTTCTGCATCTCCTAAATTTTGGAAATACAAAATTCCAATAGATTTTACTTCTTTTACAGCATACTCGTTGATGTCAACGAAATTAATACCTCGTTCAATTTGAATTTTTCTGAGTTGCTGATCCGTTTCGGATTTCCAATCTTGTTGATCAATATATACTTTGTAAATCGGTTCAGGATTTGAGATATTTTTGAGTTTTATATAACCCATTTCACGAGTGAATATCTTATCACTTTTAACTGTTCGGATAACTGCATCGCTTATTGCAATTCCACCCGGAGTTGCAATTGGTTCAATTCTCGCACACATATTTACATCATGTCCAAAAAGATCTTTATCCTTCTCAATCGCTTCACCCTCATGAATCCCAACTCGTATAAGCACTTTATCCTCTTCACGAGATATTTCATTTCGTTTTCTAAGCTGAGTTTGAATTTCTATTCCAGCGTTAACGGTATCAATACTAGATTTGAATTCACAGAAGTATGCATCACCAATAGTTTTGATTATTCGACCTCCGTTTTCAACCAAAATTGGTTCCACAATCTTATTATGTTGATCTAGTAATTTAAGAGCGTGAGTTTCATTTTTGTTGATCATACGGCTATAACCGACGATGTCAGTAAACATAATTGATATATTTCTTTTTTCTGTACTCATTTTTAAAGTGTATTCAGTTATCTAAATATGTCTAGACCAAAGCGTATGAAATTACCAATAATATCTATCGACAGACAAGAATCTTGTTAGTGTTTTACAATAAAAAAGCTCAAAAGTTTTAACTAATGAGCCTTTCAATCTTAATTTATATTAAAATGATTTTTAATCGTCGTAAATCAAAACGGCTGTTCCATTAATTTCTAGCATATAACCAGAACCAGGGTCCATTACATCCAATCCATACCAACCAAAATCATCATAGTATGTTGCAAATCCACTCTGATTTTTTATTAAAATCCCTGAATTTCCAATGCTAATTAACGCATCGTTTATTGAATATGAATTTTGTGGTAAGTAACTTATCCAGCTCCAACCTTCTTGAAGATAAATCGGAGTAGTCGATGTATTTACAACTGTGCCTGTAAAACTTAGTAATGTGGAATTTATAGATTTTAACATATACATACTTGTTATATCGTAAGAGTCAAACCCATACCACCCAAAATCATCGTAGTATGTTGCAAATCCATTTTGATTTTTTATTAGTATTCCTGAATTTCCAATAGATGACAACACATTATTTAAACTCATATCTTCATCACTCACATTTAGCGAAAACCAACTCCAACCTTCAGAAATGTTGATATTTTGATTTACTTCAGGTAAACCCTGATTGAAATAGTTTGCTCCAATATCACTAATAGTTCCATCAGGATCAGTAATGCTCGGAGCACCTGCATCTATACATGGTGAAGTTTCGTTATAATTAAAATTGAAATTATGTGTATCTACAAACTGAGCATCTTCAAAAATGTTGCCTGTTCCGGGTGAAGGTTCAAACTGAACCCATTCGCCACCTCAGCCAAAACAATCTTTCATATAATCACCAATTCTGTTATCCCAAGTGTTGCAATACGAAATGTGATAAACAGCATTACTATCAATCATTGCAATACCATAATCACTTCCAGCAACATTACAATTTTTAACAGTGACTTCAGTAAAGTCTCCAGCTTGAATGCCTGTGACATTATCGTAAAAATTACAATTGGTTATCGATCCTTGTGCAATTCCTGTAAAGTTAATCCCCGTATCAGATCCGTTTATAACAGAACAATGATCTATTGTAACTGAGCCGATTGCTTCATTTTCTCCATAAGCCCAAATTCCTGTGCCTTCTTTTAAATCTATGACAGCACCATTTCCATCAATATACACAGACTCTTCAAATGTTCCAATTCCTCCAGTATAAATACTATCTGGATTGAGCACTAGATATTTATCAAATCCATTTGCAGGACCAGCATTTTGATATACATCATATAAACTTTCTGCTAATCCAAAAGAAATAACTAGTAACGCTACTATAATAGTTTTACTAATTTTCATTAAATTTCCTTATCTTAATTAAAACCTTGCGAAGTTTTCGCTTCGCAAGGTTTTAATTATAAAATTATTTCAAATGCTTTACTTCATTAACAGCATTTTCTTTACAGATGTGAAGTCGTTAGACTCAATACTGTAAATGTAAACACCACTTGATACAGATTCTCCATTCATATTTGTTCCATCCCATTGTACTTGATGATAACCAGCAAGCACTTCACCAGCTACAAGGTCGGCTACCTTTTGACCAATAATGTTGTAAACACTTATGCTTACATAAGAATCAACAGGTAGTTCATAACCTATCATTGTTACAGGATTAAACGGATTTGGATAGTTCTGTGATAAACTATATTCCTTCGGTGTAGTTATTGACCTAAGCAATATTGGTTCTATATCATTTCCTACTATTCCGTTAACTTCAAAAGTTAGGTGATCTAATACTTCGAGTTCTGTATCTGTCTCAGCTTGATATACTCTAAAGCTCAGTTCTTCACCATCGTTTCCGTAAGCCATTAGATTTGCTGTGTAAGAATCTGTTAGTGGGAAGTAAGTTGATTCTGTTACTCCTCTTACTTCATCACCTACAAATACTGCAAGTTGATTACCTTCATCTAACTGTGCTATAATTGCCATATTATACTCAAACTGACGATAGTCAACACTCCAATGTAGCTCTGTTTCAACTTTGTCATCAATCTTAACAAGTCCAACTGGAATATTATAAACTAACACATCTTCAGCAAGCATTAATAGCATATAACCATCACTGGGATTCATAACTTCTAT
>CAZSJY010000067.1:0-5193 GCA_964607375.1 uncultured bacterium | reverse complement strand
TCCTGCAATATATCGCATTACTTTTTCAATTTTTGTGATTTTATTGTAGAAAACACCAACACTACCAACTGTAAAAGCCAATAAATAAGTAAATAACACAACTGGTAATCCTGTTCCAAATGCAAAAACAATCGGTAAGTATAATCCATCTGCACTTGCAACAGTCATCGGGATAAGTAGTCCAAAAAATAATGCACCGCTATATGGACAAAAGACCAAAGCAAAAATCAATCCGATTATAAAAGAACCTAACAATCCATTATCTTTGAACTTTTCTGTAAGTTTTTCTGTAAAACCAGATTTACCAAGAAAATTTAAACGGATAATATTCAGCATTACAAGACCAACGATAATAAGCAATGGACCTAAATATCTTTCTCCATTCTGATTAAAAAATCGTGCAATATGAAACTTGCTCGCACCAAAATATACTATTAATCCAATAATCGTATAACTAAACATTCTACCGAGTAAGTAAATAATACCACTTAAAAACACCTTTTTCTTATTTGTGATGTTTTTTGAAATAAATGCAGTAGCAGTAATATTTGTTGCCAAAGTGCAAGGACTAACAGCGGTCATTAGTCCAAGTATAAATGCTGAAAATAAAGGAATATTGTAATTATCTATTAATGATTGTAAAAATTCCATTTATAATTTTTTTAATTGTTCCTCAATTTTAGTTTTTAATTCTTCTGAAAACGCATTTTTATCTCTTGCTTCTGCAAACGCAAAATTGGTTAGGTCTATAATAGTTTCTTTGCCATTTACAATTACATTTAGAAACAAGGAGGTGCCTGTTGCTTCAAACTTTTCAGCTTTAGTGTAATTTGCTTCATCATCTACATTTACAGATTGAAATGTAATTTCCCCGCTTTTTAATTCTTTAACGAAATAAGTATTGAGTGTAAACTTTGTATTAGCTTCAATTAGATTACAAGTCATACATCGATGAGTTGAATGAAAATCAATAACTTCGATTATATTTTTTGAAGTAATCGATTTTGAATGATCTTTTTGAGCGTTTTCGCTACAAGAAAACAGCATTAGACTGAATGCTAATATTGCAAATATTCTAAATAGTTTCATTTTAAATCTCCCTTTTTGTTGAAAATAATTTAGTATAATTTATCAACATTTTGGGACCGTAGAAAAATAGAAAAAACAAGAATACTGGGTTTACAATGACTATTTATTCTATTCTTTTGACATTCAGCGTCAAAAAATAATACTATTTATGTGATGTTTGAAAAGTTTTGAGAAATAACTACGGTTTGTTCTCTGGGTTTCAGTTGTGGTCGATGCTGGACTCGAACCAGCGACCACCTGCTTGTAAGACAGGCACTCTGAACCAACTGAGTTAATCGACCATTAATTTTTGGAATTATTGTTACTAATTCCGAGCACTAATTTTAAAACTTCTTCTACATCTTTTACAAATGTAAATTTCAAATCTTTTCGTACTGTTTCTGGAATATCTTCCAAATCCTTTTTATTTAAAAATGGAGCGATTATATGCTTCAATCCTGCACGGTGAGCCGCAGTAACTTTTTCTTTCAATCCTCCTATCGGCAAAACATTCCCACGCAAAGACATTTCACCTGTCATGCCAATATTTTCTTTTACAGATTTGTTCGTCAATAATGATGTTATTGCAATGAGCATAGTAACTCCTGCTGAAGGTCCATCTTTAGGTATTGCACCTGCTGGGACATGAACATGAACATCATATTTTTCGTGGAATTTAGGATCAATTCCCAAAGATTCTGCATTTGAGCGGATATAACTGAAAGCCGCTTGAACAGATTCCTTCATCACATCACCTAATTGACCTGTCAATTTAAGATTCCCTTTGCCGGGCATTTTATTAGCTTCTACGAACAAGATGTCTCCACCGAAAGCCGTCCAAGCTAAACCAACAGCTACACCAGGTTTATTTAATCTATGTACAACTTCTGGATAGAATTTCTTTGGTCCTAAATAATCCTCGACTCTATTTGGAGTAATAGTAACAGATTTGCGTTGCTTTGACGCAATATCCATAGCTGTTTTTCTACACACATGAGCAATTTGTCTTTCAAGGTTTCTAACTCCAGACTCGCGAGTATAAGACTCAATAATCGTCTTAATTCCATCGTCAGTAAACTTGATTTCTTTCGACTTTAAGCCGTGCTCTTGAATCTGTTTATCTACCAAGTGCCTTTTTGCAATATGCAATTTTTCTTCTATAATATAACCGGTAAATTCGAGTACTTCCATTCTGTCTCTCAATGGTCCAGGAATTTGATCAACTCGATTTGCTGTAGTGATGAAAATCACATTTGATAAATCAAAATCAACTTCTAAATAATGATCGTTAAAAGAAAAATTTTGTTCGGGATCCAAAACTTCTAAAAGAGCACTGGAAGGATCACCCCTAAAGTCCATTCCAAGCTTATCGATTTCATCCAACATGAAAATTGGATTATTGGTTCCACATTTCTTTAGACTTGCAATAATTCTTCCTGGTAAAGCTCCTATATATGTTCGTCTATGTCCTCTTATTTCAGCTTCATCTCGAACTCCTCCAAGTGAAATTCTAACAAATTCACGCCCCATAGACTCCGCAATTGATTTACCGATAGATGTCTTACCGGTACCTGGAGGACCTCCAAAACACAGGATTGGGCTTTTTAGCTTATCACCCTTTTTACTTCTTGATCGTTTCAAGCTTCTAACTGCTAAGTGTTCAAGTATTCTTTCCTTAATTCTTACTAATCCATAATGATCTCGATCCAAAACAATCTTAGCATTATTAATATCTTCGTTGTCATCTGTAGATTTTTTCCAAGGCAAATCAACTAACCAATCAAGATATGTCCTTGCAACAGTATATTCAGGAGATTGTGTAGGAATCCTTTGAAGTCTATCTAGCTCCTTCTTAGCAACTTTACATACATCTTCAGGCATTTCAGCTTCATCAATTTTCTTCTCAATTTCCTTAGTTTCCATTGATGGTTCATCTTCACCCAATTCCTTGCGAATTGCCTTCATTTGCTCGCGAAGATAGTATTCTCTTTGGGATTTTGAAATCTCATCTTGAACTTCGGTTTGAATCTTTTCGCTTAGCTCAATTCGTTGAATTTCTCGATTTGTAATCAGTACTGCTTTTTCAAGTCTATCTTTTGTATTAAGTTGCTCAAGAACATCCTGTTTTTCTTCGGTTGAAACATTCATCATTGATACTGCTCTGTCTGTCATCTTACCCGGATGCTTTACATTGCGGAGTTGTCTCATTTGCTCTGCTGATAGATATGGAGCTATTTCTACTAATCTCTTAAAAACTTGTTGAAGATTTGTCGTGAGAGCATCAAGTTCTAAACTTGAATCAATCTTTGGTTCATCAATTCTAACAACATCTGAAGTAAAATAAGGTTTTGTGTGATATAATTTTTTAATTTTAATTCTAGATATACCTTGAACCAATGCAGATTTTTGCTGTTCTGGCATATTAAAAACTTTCATCACAACGCCTAAAGTTCCCCACTCATACAAATCATTTTCAGTTGGATTATCAACTGCACCATCCTTTTGAGCTACAACTACAATCATTTTTTTACCAGTTTTGGGTAAGTCATCAATTAATTTCAAAGATTGTTCACGACCAATATAAATTGGTATTATCTGCTGTGGGAAAAGGACTGTATTACGCAATGGTAAAACAGGATATAAATTACCTTGCTCTGGTGATGTTGACATTAATTCTTCTTGATGTTCAGTCATAGTAGCTCCATATTAGTGATACTTAAGTAAGCAAACTTCGTGCCAGTAATTTAGGATAATATTTATTTCAGTATAAACAATTATTTATGATATTATGTCAGGATTTAGTTTTGGGCGAGTGGTCTCTAACATCTTAACAACTTCTAAAGCTCTTACAGTTACACTGTAACTAGCAATAGGTATTTTGCCAGCAATAGCAGGAAATAATCCATTATCCATTTGTTGATCTAACAACCAGTTATACATTTTTTTTACTCGTTGATCAGTAGGATTATATCCACATCGAACAACTGATTCTAGAACTTTCAAAGTTCCACCAAGAAACATTGCATTCCCCTTAATACTCGTGGCAAGATGATCCCAAGTATCCTCAGATGTAAAAAAACTAGTACTATTTTTGTAAAGGACTCTATCTAGCAAAAATTCACAAGCTTGTTTTGAAACATCCTTTGATACATAAATATTTCTATGCGTTAACATTTGTAAAACC
The DNA here is from genome assembly GCA_964607375.1 of uncultured bacterium. Lineage (GTDB taxonomy): Bacteria > Fidelibacterota > Marinisomatia > SCGC-AAA003-L08 > JACNLC01 > JACNLC01. The sequence continues at coordinate 941 of CAZSJY010000067.1, read as the reverse complement.
TCAGCAGTTGTCCAAAGACAGGATTCAACATTTTCATACTCTTTCCCGGTTGGAGTCATACTCCTGTGCAACCAACCACCATCTTCCCGTTGCCTGTTCACAATCCAAAATATAGCTCTATCAAGAATTCGATTGCCTTCAAGTCCGAGTTTTAGCAATAACCAACATGCATGGGCATGATGATGGTAAAGTAAGGGGAATCTTCCATCCTCTCTTTGATATTTCATTAATGCCAAAATGACATCACGAACAGGACCATAATATCTTCTACCACCCAACTGCATCAAATGATGAGTAAGCGAAAGTTGTTTGTGAAAATGCAAACCTTCTTGAACTTCCGTTTTGCTTTTGGAGATTTCTAATTTCTCATCGGAAAATTTGGCTTGGTCTCGAAACAACTTTTGCAATTTTTCTTGATGATTTACAGCTTTTTCTAATTTTCTGAAATGTTCTGTTTTTCGATCAATAACTAGAATATTCAGATGAACTGAAAGTATATCAGCAGGTTTTCCAGAATCAAGAATTTTAGGAATAGGATTTACTTTTAGAACTTTTATCCAATCAGGGAATTCAACTCGTCTGCGAGTAAAAGATCGGCTTCTTCCTCCCTGCTGGTTTCTTTCGTAAGGCCGTTTTCTATCTCTAGAGTATCTACTTCCCTCTCCGTCTTTTCGTCTATAACCACTAGTACGATTATCATTCGATTTCGAATTTTTCCAATTATCCTTGGAACGATTATTTGATTTATTTTCCATTAATTAACAACTCCCTGCTCCACGCTCCATGCATTTCAACTTGCTCATCTGCGTGATACGATGAACGAACAAGAGGTGCAGATTCAACAACTCTAAATCCCATTTCTAATCCACAATTTTTATACATTTCAAAATTATCTGGATGAACAAATCTCTGAACCGATAAATGATTTTTCGTCGGTTGTA
>CAZSJY010000066.1:0-5298 GCA_964607375.1 uncultured bacterium | reverse complement strand
GATAAGGAATAACCGATTTCAGTCAAAGCTTCTGACCGAGCTTCTTCAAACAGTTTTAAGTATTCCGCATTATTTAAATGACCGTAAATATCACACTCATAACTAAAAATTCTTCTGCTATAATTGAACATTATTTCATCACCTGTTTTACTATTCCTAACACGCTTAACATACCACCAAAAGTTACGACTATTGATGCACCTGTAGGAATATCAAATATTAAAGAAGCTACCATTCCAAGAATACTTCCTACAATACCGAATATCCAACCAAAGACTAATCGCCTTCCGTTACCATTTACAAACAGTAACGCTGCAACAGCAGGAATAATAAGAAATGAGAATACAAGTAATACACCAGCAATCTTAACAGAACTTGTTACCACAAATCCAAAGGTTACATAAAATAGAAAATCCCATATTTTTGGGTGTTCCAATGTTCTGTCTTGATAATGTTTTGATGCTTCAAAAAACTTATTTCTAAATACCCAATGAAACATTCCAATCACAACATATAACACAAAAGTAATTCCTACAAGTTTTGGAGTTACAAATAGAATTGATCCAACCAATAAGTGATTAAGATGTTCTGCACCTTCCGGAGACTTGCTAAACAAAACTATCATCATTGCCGCTGAAACTACATAAGTAATTCCAATAATGGCTTCTTGTGGTACTTTGCTATTTTTTGATCTAGTAAATGAAAACAATAACGCACCAATAAAAGTGAATCCCAATGCAATTAAATAGGTAGGGACACCATCGTGCCCCAAACCCATTAAAATTCCGATTGCAGTTCCTAGTGCGGCAACTTGTGCCAATGCTAAATCCACAAATATTACACCTCGAGATACAACATGCAGACCAAGGTAAACATGGATTCCAGTCAAAATGAATGTTGCCAACAATGGTAGATAAACTAAGTCGAAATAGTCTAACATTACTCCTCCAATGTCTTAGTTAGTGTCCTAAGATTATATTCAAACATTTGCAAATAAGAATCTGCACCTGATATTGCCCTAACAGATTGTGCTAACTTAACAACTTTTACACCCGTTTTTTGATTCAAAAAGTTCGGTGCTTGATCACAGAAATATGGTTCCATTGCAATAACTTTAACATTATCAAATTGTATAATCCGAATCAGTTTATCCAAATGTGTTGGAGTTGGTGTGATTCCCGGCTTTGGTTCAACAAATTGGATAATTTCTAATCCGAATTGTTCTGCAAAATAAGGCCAAGAATTATGGTAAAATATAACTTTTTTCCCGTTTAGATTACCGAATTCTCCTTTCCATTTTTCCATTGCTAAACGAACATCATTGATGAACTTATTTAATCGAATAGTGAAGTATTCTCGACTATTTGGGTCAACCTCTATTAATGCACTGGCAATAGTTTTTGCAATTAAGATTCCGTTTTCAGGACCAAGCCAATAATGTGGATTTCCCATACTATGGATATCTCCCATGCTCGCATCAATTTTATCAGTTGGTACTTCCAAACGATTGATATCTTGAGAACAATCCACTATCTGCAATTTGCTATTTCGTGAACCATCAATGATTTGTCTTGACCATAAATCAAGTTCCATACCCACTTGAAGATAAACATCCGCCCGTCGAACTTTCATCATATACGATGGCAAAACCTCCACATAATGCGGGTCTTGGTTCCCTCGAGCAATACTTGTTACTTTAACTTTATCTCCGCCAATTGTTTGGGCAATATCTGCCAAATCAGTAATTGAAGCTACTACTCGAACTTTACCAAACAAAACAGCACTCATTATTAAAGCAAAAACAATCACATTTTTTATTAAGCTACTATTTTTTATGATTAACATATTATTTTCTCCTAATTTTTAGTTTAAAATTGATGGGGCTTATGTGGACCCAATGCCCAAATAATTTGCCCTAAAGCATTTAAAGTGGTTTCGTCGCCATGATATTCCTGTGATACAGTTAATCTAAATACTGATGATTCTTCTGCGGGACTAAAACCAAAAAACGCTCCAAATGAAGAATATATTTTGTCTTCGATCCCCGATGAGTAGTCAGCGATAACACCCAGATTCCATCTTTTCTTAAACTGATAATTTATCCAAGAATATCCAGCTAACTTTGATTTATTGCCAGGATTATCAATTGGACTTTTTCTAAAAACTTCTCCTTGCCAAATAATCGATTTATAGGTATTTGGTCGCCATTTGAATTTAAAATCCAATTCAAACACATGATGTAAATGGTCTAATTCGTGGTTTTCAATATCTCTGTAATAACCACTACCAACCTCGAGATGAGTAACATCATTCATATCAAAGAAATGAGATAATCGAGTTGAAATAGCAGTCGTTTTTTCAGAGTGTTCATCGTGATCGGGAGTCTCTACCTCCTCTGCGTGGCTACAATTTTCTCCCATCGCCTGTGTAAAATATCCAAATGATAGTTTAGAATACCAAGGGGACGGAAGTAACCAATTAGATTCAACTCCAAGCGTTCCCCACATTTCATTTCCTAACATATCTTGCATAGATTTTGGAGCTTCAATAAAAAACAATGTGTGAGCGTGTTCTTTATTGATTTTCCCGATATCAGGTCTAAATTTACCAAACCTCATCCCAAGATTATACGGCAAACCTCTTTCAAGATTAATCACAGCTTCTTCTAAATGAATAGCTTCATGATCTGCGTGTTTATGTAAAAATATATCAGCTCGTGCAAAAGGGTTAACATATCCCTGAATAGCAAGCTCAACTCCAGATGAAGAAATATCTCCATCTTGATTAATTATTAAATCTCCAATGGCACTAATGTCCGGATTGACTGTTGTTTGCGAAAATGCAAAGCCAATCACAAATAAAGCTAAATACAAAATCTTTTTCATAATGTAAATCCTTAAAATTATTTAAAATATTAAACGCAGGAGAAATCCGACAGATATCCTGCAACCAACTTGTACCTATAATATTATCTAACTTTTAGGGGGTGCGCGAGAAAGATGGTTATCGAAATCAACATTGATGATAATTTCATCTGATAAACAATAGAATTGGGAATAAGTATTTTCAGGAGTTTCAAAATCTGAATTTATGTTTTCTGCGGAATAATTTTGGATGACTTGCATCCATTCGCATTGGTGATGCTTGCCGTGGTTGTGTTTTTCGCAATGTTCTTGGCAGATTTCAACACCGAAGTGGTTTTCTGTGTCGTGGTTGTGAAATAGAAAATGCCCGGTTGGTCCATAAACCAACATTAAAATAGTGATTGTTATGAATATTTTCTTTAGCATTTATGATAATTTACTGTAGAGTAGAATTGTAACAAAATATATAAGTAAATTTACTCCATCAATTTTCAATCAAAATAATCAAATAGGAGATATAACTATGCCACTTATTTTAAATCGAGAAAATGTTATTTCAGTTTTGGAAATGAAAGATTGCATCAATATTTTAGAAGATGCTTTTACAGAACTATCAAACGGAACTGCAAGGTTACCCCTAAGAACAGCCATAACTCCACCAGATGGATTATCACTTTATATGCCAGCGTATTTGCAAAAAATGAATGCCCTTGCTTGCAAAGTTGTTACAGTTTACAAAGATAATCCAAGTAAACATAATTTACCAACCACAATTGGTAAAGTTTTATTGCAAGATGCGTCAACAGGAGAAGTAGTTTGCATCATGGATGGAGGTTATTTAACAGCTGTAAGAACAGGAGCTGTGAGTGGTTTGGCTACTCGGTTTCTTGCTAGAGAAGATTCTGCTCAAATTGTTGGTATTTTTGGTGCAGGAGTTCAAGCGCAAATGCAACTTTGGGCAATGTGCGAAGTTCGAAATATTTCTCGTGCTATAGTTATAGACAAATTCCCAAAAGCATCAGAAAATTTTGTAACAACAATGAGTAACAAACTTAATATACAAATTGATGTTGCAGAAAATCCAGATGATCTACTTTCTGCTGATATTATCTGTGCAGCAACATCGTCTCCAACTCCAATATTTGATGGAGAAAAAGTCAAACTGGGAACCCATATCAACGGTATTGGAAGTCACTCACCAAATGCACGAGAACTTGATACCACAATTATTCAAAGATCACTATTGATTGCAGACTCTTACGAAGCGTGTTTGGCTGAAGCAGGTGATATTATGATTCCGATTTCTGACGGCGAAATTACACAAGATCACATTCATGCTGATTTGGGTGAAATTGTAACTAATAAAAAACAGGCTCGAATCAGTAATGATCAAATTACTTTGTTTAAATCAAACGGATTAGCAATTCAAGATGCTGCCACAGCCAAATTGATTTACAATAAAGCAATGGAAAAAGGAATCGGATCAACCATCGAAATATAGAGGGAGATTTTATGTCAGTACTGTTAGAGTTTTCGATGACTCCATTAGATAAAGGAGAAAGTGTTAGTCAATATGTATCACGGTCACTTGATATCATTGATAAATCAGGAATACCATATAAACTTGGACCAATGGGAACCGTTTTGGAAGGTGAATGGCATGAAGTTATGGATGTTGTTGAAAAATGTTATTCGAGAATGAATGAAGATTGTAATCGAATTTCTTGTTCTATCAAAATCGATTATCGCAAAAACAGAACCAATGGTTTGACATCTAAAATCAAAAGTTTAGAAAATAAACTAAATCGTAACTTGAGGTGAATAGATCAAATTAATTATTTATCTGAGTTGATTTAACCCTGTAAATTTAGAGTATAAGCAATCTGTGTATATTGAAATTTCAGGTTGAACATAAGTATAACTCACAAAACAGCATTTAACAAACAAATAGGAGAATAAAATAGATGCGTAAATTAACAGTTATAGTTACATCGCTTTTGCTTTTAAGTAATGTATTTGCAGAAATCAAATTTAGTGGTCACGCTCGAGTAAGACCAAGAATTGATATTAAGGATGATGGAATTTTTGGCGGTAAAACGACAGATGTTTATTATCTTTATAGAGGAAGATTAAATTTAGAAGCAAACATCGGAGATGGTTGGTATTTCAAAACAAGTTTAGGGCATAACGGACCATCTTATTGGAATGGAAAATTTGGCGATGGGGACTATTTGCCGAGCCCAAGTTCAGATACTACAGCAGCTCGTACTACAGTTGATTTTATGGAACTGTATTTTGGTCACAATGGAGAAAAATGCGGATTTTCTGCAGGAATTATTCCAATGAAAAGTATTGGAAATCCGACACTCGATTTACACTTTTATCCGCAAGATGTAGTTGATATCCCATTTTATATTTTGAATAATGACGCAAC
>CAZSJY010000065.1:0-5453 GCA_964607375.1 uncultured bacterium | reverse complement strand
AGTTTTGGTATTGCATCAAATCCCTTCGATTGCCTTAAATGTCGCATTACAAAAACGACACTTGTTTTTTCTGCTCCAAAGTTCTTTTTTGCCTCACCAGTAAATTCACCTTCAATTTCACTTCTAAATGTCGCACATCCAAAAATGAAAACTAAAGAAACAAAAATTATTCGATTTAACATATATCCTCCTTACTTATTAAGAAGACCAGCTTTATTGTAGATATTTATTTGAACTTCAGAAAATCCAGCTTTAATTTCTTTGTCTGAAGGTAATTTAATAACACCTGTTTCCAAATCTACTATTATTTCCTGATTTGTTTCAAGTCCTTCAGAAATCAAATCAGCTCTCACAATTGGATAACCTTTATTGATAGCATTTCTTTCATAAATAGCACCGAAAGATTCAGCTATAATCATAGAAATCCCGAGACTTTCAAAACAATCTACAGCTTGTTGTCGTGATGAACCTGCACCAAAATTCTTTCCTGTAACCACAATATCACCTGGTTTAGCCTTTTTGGCAAAATCTTTGTATCCTTCAAGGTTATCGAAAGTATATTGTCCCATTTCATCAATATCGGTAATTGTTAAATATCGGTTATGGAAAATCATATCAGTATCAATATTATCCTGTTTAATTACCCACACACAACCTTTGAATTTTGTCATTCTGTTAATAGTTTTAGCAATTGTATTAGTTGTCGATACTTTATCTTTACTCTCAGTAGTTTGAAAAAGAACAGGATTAGAAGGAATTTCATTAGGAAGAGTAATCACACCAGCTATAGCAGATGCAGCAACAACCACTGGCGATGTTAAATATACTTCACCTTGCCCCTGTTTACCAGCAAAATTTCTATTTCCAGTGCTTACTGTTATTTCGCCAAGCCCATTTTGACCAACCTGCCCAGCGGCACATCCCGCACATCCTGCATTACTAACCAATGCTCCAGCATCTTTAAATATTTCAATCAGACCTTCTTTTAAACACTGTTTCCATACTACATCAGTGCTTGGAACAATTTTAAGCACAACTCCAGGAGCAACTTTATTACCTTTTAAAATATCAGCTGCAATTTTCATGTCTTCAAATCGACCATTAGTGCAAGATCCAATAAAAGCAGAACCAATTTTCTGTCCAACAACATCTTTAATATCAGTTACGTCTTCAGGGTGTCCAGGCTTTGAAATTTGTTCGCCAAGTTCATCTACATCTATTTCAACTATTTTGTCATAAGAAGCATCAGAATCAGCAAAAACAGGTTCTACTTTTTTTCCACTAGCTTTTGAGCAATAGTCTATAACAGACTGATTAGGAGGGAAAATACCAATAATACCACCCATCTCAGTTGCCATTGATGACATTGTAATTCGCCCAGATAAATCTAATTTATCGATTGCCTCACCATAGAATTCAGCCGAATATCCTAAAAGACCATTAGCTCCCATAACTTTTAATACAGCCAGTGTCAAATCTTTTGGAGTTGACTGTGCTGAAGGCATCCCTTTTAATACCACTTTCATAGATTTTGGGACTTTAAACCAAACTTTACCAAAAGCAAATGCATGGGCAATATCAACATCACCCATTCCCTGACCAAATGCACCAATCGAACCAAGAATATTGGCATGAGAATCAGTTGATACAAATGTTGACCCTGGAATAGCGAGTCCTTCATCTATTGCCAAATGTGTGCCGATACCAGCATTAATATCATAAATCTTTATAGAATTTTGGCGAGCAAAATCACGACATATTTGTTGATTTGTAGCATATTTCTGATCAGAACCACCTGGATTACAATCTAAAGTGAAATATGTTTTATCAGAATTTTCAACACCTAAATTATTTTCCTTGAGATTTTTAACAACATTTGCACCACCAAAATCTCTTGCAGCTCGAACATCAATATTTATATCAACTATATCTCCAGGAACAACTTTCTTGCCTGAATGCGATTCTATTATTTTTTCAATTATCGTCTTGCCCATTTAATTTCCTTTTCAGGGTTAATTTTATTGTTTGTAGATAGTATTTAGGATTTAGGATTTAGGAATGTTATCAAATATCCATTAGAACTATCTATTTTTTTGAATAAATAATATATTCTACAATTAACAAGAACAGTGGAAATGTAATACTCAATAGAATTTGTGTATCAAGCCCAATTACACTAGTTTCAATTATTAGATTTAAAGACCTAAACAGAAGAAATATTATCGTCCCAAGTGATAAACTCTGTAGTGCCCCGAATATCCAAAATATATTATTTTTCATTTGTTTTCCTATATTATTTAAAAGTAGTTAGTAGTTAGCACTTGGTAGTTAGGAATTTTTAATTGACCTAATTAACCCAGCTAAAAGTTTATTGACTTCTTCTAAATCAGATTTTAAGTTATTTTTACAATATCCTAAATCTCTATATAAAATTAGAAAATATTCCAATTCTGATAACGATGCTTGAGCAATGTTATAGAAACGAATTTTATCATTTACTCCGTTTCTTTTGAATCCTTCAGCAATATTAGCTGGAATTGAATATGCAGACCTTCTCATTTGACTTACAATACTAAACTTCTCATCAGAAGGATAATCATTCGTCAATTTATAAATCTCAAGAACCAATTGATGTGATTGTTGCCAAACAAGCAAATCAGTAAAATGTTGAATCAAACTTTACCCCTATCTACTAACTACATTCTACTAAATCACAGCTTCTCAATTATCGCTTCTGCCATTTCTTGAGTTGATGCTGCACCTTTTTCTACAACATCTGCTCGTCCTGACATTTTAGCCATATCGTAAGTTTTTACTTTACCTTCTTGAATAACTTCTGCGACTGCTTTTCTAATTTTTGAAGAAATTTCTTGTTCATCAATAAAATCCAACATCATACACGCCGATTCTATCATCGCAATTGGATTTACAATTGAAGTTTCATAATCTGCATATTTTGGTGCAGAACCGTGAGTTGGTTCAAACACGCCAATTCCTGTTTCTGGATTATATTGCGCTGAACACGCAAATCCAAGTCCACCTATAAGCCCTGCAAAACCATCAGATACAATATCACCAAACATATTTCCTGCTACAATTACACCGTAGTTTTCTGGATTTTTGGTCAACCACATCATTTGTGCATCGATGTTAGTGTTCCAAAGTTCGATATTTGGATAATCTTCTTTTTGGATTTTCTGAGCCATTTTATACATCATTCCTGATGTTTCTCTGATTACATTTGGTTTTTCACATACTGTTACAGATTTATATCCATATTTTTTAGCATGCTCGAATGATGCTCTCAAAATTCGTTCAGTTGCTTTTTTTGTAAATATTCGTGTTGATACTGAAATTTCTTCAACAGGAGTTTCACCAAAGTTTGATACAAATTTAGGATGTGTCATCAACGCATCATAAACATCAGCAGGTGGATTACTCCATTCAACGCCTCCGTATAATCCCTCAGTATTTTGTCTAAATATTGCAACATCAACTTCAGGCTCATCAAAATTATTACCATCTGATCGTCTGATAAAGTTTAATGGATTTCCAACATAAGTTTTGCAAGGTCGTAAACAAATATCCAAACCAAAATGCTGACGCATTCCAACAATTGGACTTGAATACACTAAATTTTTATCTTGCAATTCAGGTGCAAGCTCATCAAATGCTTCATCTTTTGGCTTTGAAGTGATTGCTCCAAACAAACCAATTTTATGCTCAGCAATCAAATCGATAGTTCGTTGTGGAAGCGGATTTCCTTCAGATCTCCAAAATTCCCAACCTATATCACCTTCAACATAATTTGCTTCAAATCCAGCCGCATCTAACACGCGAATAGTTTCGTCTAATACAACTTTTCCAATTCCATCACCAGGCATCGCAACTATTGTTCTTTTTTCCACTTTTAATCTCCTCTAATTTTACTTAATTACTTATTTTTGCTTCAATATTTATCTTGAAATCTAAATGTACTATACAATTCGGAAATACATTTATTAACTCTCTTTTTGCGATTTCTTTGAATTTTACCTTTTCCGTAAAATCAACCGGAACAGAGACCTCAAATAAAATGGCATCAGGATTGGGTTTACCTATAATCCGTAAATCTTGTATTGAACATTCAACTTGATTGCTTTTTACGATATTGTCAAGAATATCTCGTGTTTTTTGATATGCTTCTCCTTCGATAGAAACCGGATCGATATGCGTTACAACTTCGGCATTCATCGACTGATTTAATCGTCGCTCAACTTGGTCAGCTATATGATGAGTTTCTTCGGGGGTTTGGCCTTCTGATACTTCTAAATGAATTGATATAAATTTATGACTTCCATAAGTGTGAACAAAAATATCGTGAGAATTTAGTACTCCGTGAATTTGTTTCGCTTCAGATTTGATTTGGTTCAACAGTTCTTTTGTAACAGGTTTTCCCAACAATTCATCTATCGCACCCATTGCAATTTCATATCCAGAATGCAACATCATCGCAGCCACTCCTAATGCCATCACACCATCTAACCAATTGATATGGAAATAAACGCCAACTAATGCGACAATCACAAGTAATGACGATAACATATCGCTTCTGTGATGCATTGCTTCGGCTCGAAGTGTATCAGAGTTTATCAAATCTCCTAATTTACTGGCAAAACGAGCCATCCATTCTTTGATAATCACAGTGATTGCAACAATGGTAATTACCAATGGAGATGTCTCCACACATTCATTTGAAAATAATCGCTCAATTCCCATTTTTATAAATTCTAATCCGACCATTCCGACAAGAATTGCTATGGTCAATGTTGCAATCGTTTCTGCTCGGCCGTGACCGTAAGGGTGTTCTCTATCAGCGGGTTTCTGTGCAACTTTGAAGCCAATTATCACCACAATACTTGTTGCAACATCCGACAAAGTATGAAACGCATCTGCAATGAGCGACACACTATTAGCGATAAGCCCAAAGATTAATTTTCCAATAAACATCACTGCATTTAGAACAATAGACACCCACCCTTCTAACGCTCCAATTTCAGCCCTTGATTTATTTTTTATGTATTTATCTAACATATATTCCTTTTTTTTCTACACGCTTTGCCATCACAAACCTCTGGCTTTTTGGAAATTTATGCGTATGCTCCAATAACCACTTGGATAAATCATATACTTTAATAAAAATGGGTGATTGTTTCATTTTTATTTTTTCTCAAATTTCATTAAAAAGTGAAATTTGAGTTTTACAGAACACAGAAAACAGCATACTTTTATTTAACCAATACTGAGCAAACGCGGAAACCGATGAAGCTGTACGTGTTGCTCGGATTGTAGTAGTAACGATTGGAACAACGCAAAAAGTAGGAATCATAACCATAACTGCCACCGCGTACAACTCGGTTCGAACCGCTATTTGGGCCCTCTGGATTGGTCTGTGAGCCACTTTCGTAACTGCC
>CAZSJY010000064.1:0-7781 GCA_964607375.1 uncultured bacterium | reverse complement strand
CAAATTGAATAATAAACTCATAAAAAACTATAAAGCGGGATGTAACAATTAGTAATGGAATAAAAAATGAATGTAATAATTTCAGAAGAATCAAAGGTTATTCGAGAAAGATTAGCAGAAATGCTATTATCTATCGGCAAGATAAAAGTAACACAACTAGTAAATTCTACAAGGAAACATTGTGAAACATTACTTGAAACAAAACCAGATGTGGTTATAATTGGAATTAAAATGTCCGTTAATGAATGTATAGATAAAATGAGTTTGATAAATAAAATCACACCAAAAACTACGGTTATTATTCTATCAAATTATCCTTACAAACAGATGAAAGATGAATGTGAAAAATTGGGTATTATTTACTTTTTTGACAAGTATATTGAATTTGAAAAAGTGGTTGAGGTTTGTAAAAAAGTGTTCCACAACAATAAATCAATTAGGAGCAATAAATGAAAGTTGTTATCGCTGAAGAATCACTATGTATAAGCCATAAACTAATTACGATGCTATCACCATTTGATGGTGTTTCTGTGATTAATATCATTAGTAAGCCCGAAGAAGTTCTTGAAAAAGTTATTAGTCACCAAGCAAATTTATTGGTTCTCAATTACAATTTCTGTGGTTATGAGTGCATATCTGCTATCCGTAGAATAAAATCTGCTTGTCCAAATACTATCATTATTTTGATGACAGAAACCAACTCGCTGAACTTGGAAATTGAAGGAAATATTATAGAAGTAAACTCTAACGGTCTATCTGAAGGAATAAACAGGGTTGTGAAAACTTGTCAACTACTCTTAGAGCAATCAATGAAAAATAAATTCCCTCCAGAAAAGAAGTGGTGTTTTTTTCGTTTAACTATGCCAGATATTTTTTATGTTGTTCCTCAGATTGTCTATAAACAAACAATCAATAATCCTCAAAATTATGTTCATCCTGCTATAGTTTAATCTTTACTATTATCTTGTGTTGTAAGATTTTTCCCTACAACACAATAGGATTTTATCTGATTTTTTGATATTATCGATAGCTGTATTATTATACCAGGAAAAGGTTTTTGAAATAGATAGATTTAAAAGGGTTTGTGCCAACCCCTCCCCCTTATCTCCTCCTCCTTCAAGGTTAATTTGGTACAATTCAGGTTTCCTCCTTCATTTAAACCTGAAAATTAAAGAGCTCCTCCTACGGAGCTCTTTTTCTATGGAACAAGATAACCAGTTAGTCGTGGAACTTAAACAATTTGATAATTTATCGATTCTTGGATTTTACAATTTACATCTTTTTGAAACATCTGTCTAATTAATGTAACTTATTGACTCAAGATTATGAACATAAATGACTAAAATACTACAATTTAATACAATTCTCTCATTCGTATTGTTATCTTTGACATTTCCACAAGAAGATGGTAGCGTTATCGAAATGAAGAAACAAGCAGAATTTTACCAAAGTATTGGGCAAACCATAGAGGCTATTTCAATTTATGAACAGATTTTATATTTGCAGGAATCTGTTTTAGGCAAAAGCCATTTAGATGTGGCTGAAACTTTAAACGGTATTGGAATCCTACACCTAAACGAAAATAATGTGGAGTTAGCCGAAATGTATCTTAATCGCTCTATTTCTATTTACAACAAATATATAGATGAAAGCAAGAAGAGGTTAATCCAACCATACAAAAATTTACAGGAATTATATTCTTTATCTGGTAATACTCAGCAATTGCAAAAAATAACCAACAATCTATCTGAGATTACTACAAAAGAGCAACAAAATGGAAATGATACAATAAATTATTCGGAGGCATATTTACCTTATGACCACGCTCTCGAATTGATGGATATAGGATTTTCTTACATTGAAAGTAATCTATTGACCGAGGCAATCAATAATTTTTCTACTGGATTACTTATGGATTCACCAAGTTTGGATATTGATTATTTTCGGGATAGGTTTTACCTGAATGAAGAATTATATTTCGATAAGCTGAAGAATGCGTTTATTTTACAACAGAGTTTTGATTCCGATGATATAGCAACTGACTTCTATCTATCTTTAATTCAATGGAATTCCGACAGTTTAGAAATTGCAATGGATTATATGCAGAAATATTCAGAGAACAATCCTGCAGATTTTAGAGGATTTTTCTTTTTAGCTGAAATGTGTATAGAATCAAGAGATTACTTCAATGCACTGCTGAATTTCCAACAATCGTATTTGTTAAACCCAGATTATCTAGAATCAATGTTTGGAATTGGTAAATCTCTTGTGTTTTTGGGAAATTTGGACGATGCTTTAACAGCTTTTCAACAGGTTCTTGATGATGATTCCTATCACTATAACGCACTATATGAAATCGGCAAAACATATAATATGTTGGAAGAACATCATCAATCAATTTCTTTCTTGACACAGGCTTTACTGTTAAATCCTGATAATGAACAAACATTTCATCAGCTCGGAATCGCATATTTTAACACAACAAAAATACCACAAGCATTGGAGGCTTTTAACCGTTCTGTTTCAATCAGTCCTGAAAATAGCGAAGCTTACTATTATCTTGGTAATATTTATGAAAATATTCTGAACATAGAAAAAGCAATCGAGTCTTACTCAAAAGCTAGTGAAAACTTATCAAACAATAAAGAAATAAACTATCGCCTGGGAATGCTACTATATAAAACAGAGCAATATTTTCTCGCAATGAAACCATTGAGAGAATTTATTATTTTAGAACCTGACAGTGTCTCTGTTCTCAAAGTACTTGGTGAAGTATTCATAAAAGAAAACCGATTCCCAGAAGCAATAGACACTTATGAGCGTCTGATTGCTTTAGATGTCGTAGATGAATATTATTACTCTCAAATTGCTGAATCCTATTGGAATCTTGGTGAAATGGAAAATGCCAAATTAGCATACGAAAATGTTCTTTTGTTTGATGACGAAAATACTCAAGTTCATTACAGACTGGGTTTAATTTCTAACGAATTGGGTAACTTTGACAATGCACAGGAACATCTTCTTCATGCAATTAGTTGTGGTACTCCAACTCTAAATATGTATTATCAATTGGCTTTAGCTTTTGGAAATTCTGGGAAATATATGCAAACACTAATTGCATTTCAAGATGCATTAACTTTAGCCTCTGATGATTCTAAAATTCAGTATCAAATGGGAGTTGCATTTAAAGAGTTAGGATTATTCAATCAAGCTGTTATCAAATTTGAAGAATATGCAGAAAAAAATGAAGATGATCCAGTTGTATTTTTCTTATTGGGGCAATCATATCTCAAACTTGATCAAATAATTATTGCCTTGGAAAACTTTAACAAATCGTTGGAGTTAAATACTAATGATCATAGAATTTTATATTTTATTGGAAAATGTCATTACAATTTAAATGATTTTAAGAATGCCGCCAAATCTCTGAAAAAAGCACTAAAAATCTATTCTGATGATCCAGAAGCACATTATTTACTTGGTCTTACTTATTTAAAATTAAACAAAAAACGATCCGCAACAAAAGAATTGAATATTTTATATATGTTGAACCAAGAGTTATACGATTCGCTTCAGTATTACTTAGAACTTAATTAAGGTCTAGCGTATTTCTTTTGTTTTCGTACATTTTTTCATCAGCAATTGCAATTGTATCTTCAATAGATAATTCTGATTTTTGAGGATTCCAATAAGCACTTCCAATTGCAAAAGAAACTTCAAACAAGGATTCTGGATTTAGTTTGTTCCATTGTTCAACGCGAATTTTAATTCTTTCTCTAATAATTTCTACTTCTTCCCCTGTTTCTGGCAACACAATTAAGAATTCATCTCCGCCATACCGAAACACTATATCGGTTTGTCGAGCTTCTTTTATAAGTAAATCAGCTACCGTTTTAATCATATCATCACCAATTTTATGCCCATAATGATCATTAACTTTTTTTAAGCCGTTTAGGTCGATCACGACAAATGCAACAGAGCGATTATATCTTTTTGATCTTTTCTCTTCTTGCTTTAATATTTTGTGCAAGTAATGACGATTATAAACCCCGGTTAAAGGATCATGAATTGCTTGATTTCTTATTTCTTTTTGTAGTTGAATACGATTTAGTTTTTCAGCGGTATGTCCTAGAAGAAGCTCAAGCATTTGTACATCTTCTTCTGAAAAAGCATTAATTCTATTAGAAATTACTTGAAATATACCCAATCTACCAATTGGTGCACTAATCGCTGATTTTATTTCTTTGCTGCTAGGTTTGGCATTCGATTCTCGTGCTAAATCTGAAATTAGATAGGTTTTACCTGTTCTGAAAGTTTTCCCAGCGATACCTTCATCTATTTCCATTTCTCGAGACCATTCTTCTTCAGAGAAAGTATGTGCTATTTTTGCCTTAACAACAAATTTATCATTTTCGACAATATCCAGTGTGCAATCTGTAAAATCGAGAATTTCTCTAGCTTCTAATACAGTAATCCTATAAACTTCTTCTTCAGTTTCGCAAGAAGCAATATTATGTGCTGTTTTATGAAGCCATTCTATTTTTTGTTTAGACTTTTCAATGGTACTGATTTCGTCTTTTACAGAAACTTCCAGTTTTGAAATCTTCGACTGAAGTAAATCAATTTCTTGAAGTAATTCCTGTTTTGTTTTATTATTTAACTTATTTGTTTTACTCGACCTCATAAATATAATTGTTAATCTATAGTGCAAATTTATATATTCATAAAAAGAATTACTATGTTTTTCTGCTGGAATGAAAAAATATCCATTCAATACTGTAAAAACAAGAAACTTTCTTGGAAATATCTTGTTACAAATAAAGTTTTGATAAACTAAAAAAGTAGTTTTAGATTTAGATGTGAGATTTCTACTGGCAATAGTATCATTTTCATTGGCACTAAACCTCGGGACCCATATAAGTTTCGAGAAGTGTTGCAAATCATCCGATAAACCAAAGGGGATGAAATCCTGCTGTATGATGAACAAAAACGGATGTCAGTGCAATATGAAGTTTAAGTGCAAAAAAACTGATTTTGATGGTAATCAACATCCTGCTGATGTGCAAGTTAATAAGGTTGAAAAACAAACTGATATTGTTGATTTAGAATGTGGTTTTGTTTCGAATATAATTTCTCGAACAACTCCAAAAGATTACAGTAAACATAAGTTTAAAATCCCACCAAATACAAACTCCCCTCTTCTAATTTAGACTTCTAATTTTCTGTTGTTGTCCGGATGTATTTTATCCGGGATTAGGTGTATTACACTAAATCACGAGGAAATTATGAAGTATTTCACTATTTTATTTATTTGTTCTCTATTAAATGGGAATGAAACATATTTGGAAAAATTATTATCAATTGCGTTTGAAAATAACGATAAAATTCAAAGCCAAACGGAATTGATAGACAAACAGAAGTCAAATTCGATAGTAGCTGGTTCTTTACCGGACCCTTCGCTTTCAGCGGGATATTTTCTATCTCCAATCGAGACAAAAACCGGTCCACAGGAATGGAAAATCGGTATAACCCAAAATATTCCTGGATTTGGAAAACTATCTACAAAAGAAAAAATCGGTTTATTACAGACTGAAAATGAAGTAATCAAACTTCAAAAAACACGATTAGAAATCCAACGCCAAGTAATTACTATTTATGAAAATCTTCGTTTCCAGAAAACACAACTTGAGATAATAGAATATTTATTGGGAATTCTTCAAAATTTGGAGTCAGTAATGACGATTCAATATTCAACTTCAACTGAAAATTACTCAAACCTTATCCAAATTCAACTTGAAGTTTTAAAGCAAAATGATAACCTTATTGCAATCCAAAATGAAAAAGAAATTCTCCTTAGTGAGCTCGAATATCTCCTTGGAGCAGAAATTCTAAATAAAATTAATTTTAACGAAGTGGATTTGAATATTCCCGATTTTGATAATATCTCATCAAACCCAGATTTGTTATCTGTTTTGATATCAGTCAACATTGCAAAAACAAAACTTCATTTGGCTAATTTATCGTATTTCCCAGATTTTTCGTTAGGAGCTGATTACATTTCTTTAGGATATCCTGCTGACCAAAATCCAATTGATATTCGGCTAGGGATTTCACTTCCTATATGGTTCGGAAAGAATAATGCACGAAAATCTTCAGCTCAAGCAGAACTTTCTTCTGTTGAATTTTTGATTTCTGATGTAGAGGAATCACTAAAAGCACAAGCCAAAAGACTATCCTACGAAATGGAAAATCTTCTACGAAGAATTCAATTGATTGATGGTGAGTTGATTCCAAAAGCGGAAATATCCCAAGAAGTTTCAGAAACTGCATATTTATCAAATGAAATTGATTTTGACCAATTTATGGATTCAATTCAGATTTTACTCAATCTTAAATTAGAGAAAGCAACTTCGTTACAAAAATTTCAAATTACTAAAGCCCGGTTGTTTGAATTAATCGGCAAAACTCTTTAGGAGGAATTATGAAAAAATACTATAAAAGCATCATTATTTTAACATTAATTGCAATAGGTATAGGTTACTGGATTGGAAGCTCATCAAACAAATCTGCCGTTGAACATCCAGGTGAGGAAATATCAACAGTTTGGACTTGCTCAATGCACCCACAAATACAACTCCCGGAATTTGGTCAATGTCCGATTTGCTTTATGGATTTGATTCCATTGGAAGCAGACAATTCAGTTTCTGATGTTGAACTGAAAATGTCAAAATCAGCTATGAAATTGGCAGAAATCGGGACAACTCCTGTGAGTAGGGCTGTCGCTGAAAAACACATCAAACTTTCAGGGAAACTCGATTTTGATGAAACTCGAGTCAGACGAATTTCTGCTTGGATGAATGGTAGAATCGAAAAGTTGGGAGTTGATTTCACAGGCATAGAGGTTTCAAAAAATAATAAATTGATGGAAATCTATTCACCTGAACTCATTTCAGCTCAACAAGAATTTTTATCATCTATAGGAACTTCAATAGAATCCGCCTCATCTGAAAAACTTCTGTTACTAGGTTTGAATAATCAACAAATTGAAAACATAAAAACAAGCGGTAACATTCAGCAAACCATAGAAATTCTATCGCCAATTACAGGAACAGTTGTAAAGCTAAGTGTTTCTGAAGGTGATTATGTGAAAACAGGTTCATCAATCGCTACTATTGTAGATTTAAGCAATTTATGGCTCCACCTTGATGTTCACGAATCTGATATTGCTCTAATACAAGCAGGGCAAAAAGTTGCATTTTCTGTAAATGCATATCCAGGAGATGAATTTGAAGGATTTGTGTCTTTCATTCAACCTACGATGAATCCACAAACTAGAACAATATCTGTAAGAGTTGATGTCGAAAATACTGAAAATCTCTTAAAACCTGAAATGTTCGCATCAGCAAAAGTTCAGGTTAGATTAAATTCAAGTGGAGAAGTTATTCCAAACAATGATGAAACATCAGAAAATCCATTACTTATTCCATCTTCTGCGATTTTGAAAACAGGTGAACGAGCGATTGTTTATGTTATGAAACCGGATACAGAAGAACCAGTTTTTGAACTCCGAGAAGTTACTCTTGGGCACCGAATTCAAGAAAACACAGTTATTTTGGAAGGATTATCAGAAGGTGAGAATGTGGTGACTCACGGTACATTCAAAATTGATTCTGCTATGCAATTAGAAGCCAAGCCATCAATGATGAGCGAAACGGAAGAAAAGGAACAGATTCAATCAATTTCTATTACAAACACATTGCTTGAAAAAATTCTTCATTACT
>CAZSJY010000063.1:8991-10656 GCA_964607375.1 uncultured bacterium | reverse complement strand
TTTATCCGCAAGATGTAGTTGATATCCCATTTTATATTTTGAATAATGACGCAACGCACGGGTTTAACTTCTACAAAAATATCTTTGGCGGAAAATTAGATGCATTTTTAACTGTTGATGAAAATGTTGTTGAAGTAACTGTAGACATAACTGGAACTGCGAAAGATATGGACACTTATTCTCTCGGATTACAATATTCAATGGATTTTGGTGGCCATCAAATTCAACCTATTTTCTGGAAAACATTTGCTCCTAGAGATGAACCATCTCCAATGACTGTAGGTGCAAACATTAAATTTCCTGAATTAGCTGGATTTAACTTTTCTCTATCAGGTGCTTATACTAAACAGAATGTTGAAAATACAGAAGAATATTTTGGACATACAATTCGAGCTAAAGTTGTTAAAATGTTAGGCGTTCATTCTTTAGTAGCTTGGTTTGATAATGCAAAAGTTACAAGAAGTGAAGATGATTATACGGATTTCAATTATTTATGGGTTCACTTTAAGTATTTTGCATATAAATCTGATTTAGGTAGTTTCTATATTCAACCTACATTTAGGTTACATATGAGAGACATACTTACAGAAGAAGATTATACTAGAACTCGATTTGAGATTACCACTCAATTTACATTTTAAATTTATTCAAAAACCATAGAAAAAGGCGGGCAATTGGTCCGCCTTTTTTATATCATCAAATAGGTCTTATTTTTGCAATGCGAATTTTATCAAGAAAGGATGAATATGAAATCTGTTGTTGTAACGGGTGTATCCACTGGAATTGGGAGAGCAATTACTAAATCTCTAATTGAAAATGGATATCAAGTTTTTGGAAGTCTAAGAAGCGGGGAAGATGCAGAAAAACTAAAATCTGAATTTAAAAAGAATTTCATCACCCTGATATTTGATGTTACTGATGAAAAAGCAATTATTGAAAATGTCCAACTTGTCAAAGAGCAATTAGGAAAAAGAAATCTTTTCGGATTAATAAATAATGCAGGCATAGCGTTGGGTGGTCCGCTACTTTTAACAGATACTGACATATTTCGCAAGCAGTTTGAAGTTAATGTTTTTGGTGTGATCTCAGTTACTCGTGCATTTGCTGAATTATTAGGAGCAACTAAAGATTCCAAAAACCACGGGAAAGTTATAAACATAAGTTCCGTTAGTGGAAAAATTGCTCTTCCTTTTGTTGCACCTTACTCAGCATCCAAACACGCTTTAGAAGCAATTTCAGATTCTTTACGAAAAGAACTGATGCTGTATGGAATTGATGTAGTTATAGTTGAACCAGGACCTGTTAAAACTCCAATTTGGGATAAAACACCTTCACCAGAGAATAGTCCATTTATTGGAACTGATTATGAGAAATCTTTAATAGAATTCCGTAAGTTAATTGAAGACAGCAGAACAAACGGTCTCCCTTCAGACAAAGTTGGAAGTTTAGTTCTAAAAATACTAAATAACAAGAATCCAAGAGCTAGATATGTTATTACTAAGAATAAATTCTTTCACTATACATTGCCTAGGTTATTACCTACTCGTTTATATGATAAACTAGTTGCAAAGAAGTTAAAATTGATTTAAATAAAATAGGGACTGATTTTTCAGTCCCTATTTTATTACGCTTAGGAGGAGGATCAAAAGAATTTTGTTCTTCTGA
>CAZSJY010000063.1:5395-8891 GCA_964607375.1 uncultured bacterium | reverse complement strand
ATAATTCCATACTGTATTATATCTTGTGATTTAGTGAAAATTGGTATCAGATAAGGAGCCAAAATATAAAATGATAGCGAAATGATAGACGCTATACCGATTGATCGTTTCATTCCATAAAATATCACATTTCTGATAGCAGAGAAATTTTTTGCACCGTAGAACATCCCAACAAGAGTAACCAAAGCACCAGCGATTGATGATAGTGGTATGAAAATAATATGTTCTAAGCGGCCAACAATTTGATATGCAGATACTGCATTTTCAGAAAATGAAACTAAAATTTTGTTAAATATACCGGACCCAATCGACATAATAATCATTGATAATGATGCAGGAATTCCTACTTTAAATATTTTTTTGAAGATATCGAAATTAAATGAAAAATCTCTTAGTGAAAATGTAATGTAAGCGTGGTCTTTAATTAACAATGCAAATACGAAAATAGAAGTAACAAGAGCTTGGCTTGAAACAGTTGCAATTGCCGCGCCTTTTACTCCAAAATTGAAATGAAAAATGAAAATTGGGTCGAGAATAATATTCGTGATAGTACCAATAGCCATCACAATCATCGGAAATTTTGTATTTCCTTCACCAGATAAAATGGATCTAAAAAAGATAGCCATAACCATAAACACTATTCCGCCAGCAACAATTGCAAAATAATCATAAGCTGATGGAAGAAGATGAGCAGGAGTACCAATTGTAATAAGAATATCTTTACCAAATACAATTCCAATTGTGGTGATTATTGCACTCATAATCAAACCAAGTAAAATAGTGTGTTCGGCGGCATTATCTGCCCCTTTTTTGTTTTTTTCACCAATAAATCGAGAGATGACAGAAGTTACACCAATTCCTAATCCGAATATGAGCCCCATTGCAAAAAACATAAAAGGGATATTGAAAGATAATGCAGCAATTGCCGAGCCATTTTCGTCAATTTTACCGACAAAAAACATATCCACAAGACTGTAGATATTTTGCACAGCCATTCCAAGCATCATTGGAAATGCCAATTCCCAAACTGCTTTGCGTGGATTTTTAGTAAATCGTTTTAGTCGAGATTCTTTTTTTGGTATATTTATTAACTTTTCCAAGCATAAAATTTACAGCTTTAATTCGTTGTGCTCTTAGTGTATTCTTTGCGTTCTCTGTGGTAAAATAACACTTAAAATGAATATTTCAATCCTACCGAGCATTGAGAGAAATCTTCAAGTTTAGTGAAAGCATTTTCTATATCAGTTTCGTCACCGATAAATTTTGTAATCCCGAGTTCTATATTCCAGTTTTCGATAGGAGAATAATCAGCACGAAGCCCAAACATCATTCCTTTTTCTTTTAAGTTAAACATTGAACTTCCGGCAATTTCTAAACGACTATCAAATAAATTTCCTGTTGCAGAAATTAATAAAGATTGTTCAGAGAACATCGCAAACGGAGTGCCCATCCCAGGTTGAAAGTTGTCTGGTGTTAGTTTGGTTACACCTATTTCAGGGACAGTCTGTCCTTTTGTGTAGAATGTTTTGTTTCCAATTAACTGAGTATTTAGTAAAATGTCAAATGGAGCAGTCCACTCAGTTTGGATTACATATTGAAGATATTCAGCTTGTTTTTCTAGTGGAATCAAGCTTGCAATATGTACATCTAGATAATCATAACTCGTGATAAAATAAGCAGATTCCATTCTTAAAGTAAAATCACCGATAAAAGTAACAAAATCTACACCAAATTGTTCAGATTGTCTAAATCCTACTTCTATCCTTTCTAATGGATTTTGTGATTGAGAGTTGAAATATCTTTGACTCATACCTCTATCATACCCATTAAAATATGATAGCGAAAAATCACTTTCAAATGCAGATGTTTGGATTCTCACTCCAAATTCTAATGGATTTTCAACTTCTTGGATGATTGAAGGTTCTTGCATATAAAACGGAAAATCTTCTTCGCCAAATGGCATTCGGTTTGGGATATGTTCGGGGATTACAATTCCTTCAATTTGCCAATCACCAAAATAGATATTAGTAGAAGCAGAAAGAGAGCCGATTTTTCTGTCAGTTCCGGGTAAAAACATATAGTAGTAATCGTAAGCATTGATATTATCAGTTGGATTATTACCATCAGCAACTCCCCAAGAGTGAATTTGTTTACCTAATTTGACTTCACCAAATGATGGATACCACATCAAATATGCTTCGCGTAAATCAAATTGATGTTCATTTATTTTCCACCTGTATTCGATTGCAACCATCGATTTGAACTCGCATTCACCGAAATCACTAAATGGTAGGTTGATTTCAAATTCTGCAAATCTGAACGGTAAATTTATTTGATGACTATTCGATAAAAAGAATTGTCCACTTGGATGAATATTTCCCGAAAAGCCATTTTGTGCAAAAATAATTGATAAAATAATTACTGTAGTTGATATAAAAGTTTTCATTTGATTTCCTTTAGATTCTAAAATCAGTGTTCGTTAATCCTTGTTCGGTGTTCAGTTTTTTATCATAACGAGCATCATCTTAAATTTCTCAGTTGCTTTTAGTGCGTGTGGTTTATTCGCCGGCATTATAATCATTTCCCCTGATTTTACGATATGTGAAGTTCCGTCAATCAAAATTTCAGATTTACCATCAATAATCTGCACCATTGCATCAAAAGGAGCGGTGTGTTCTGATAATCCCTGTCCTTTATCAAAAGCAAAAAGTGTGACCGTTCCGGTATCTTTTTTGATAAGTGTTTTACTGACCACCGAATCTGTTTGATAGTCAATGAGTTCTTGTATGTTTTGAGTTTTATTTAAGTTATCCATTTGTGTTCCTTTTTAATGATGTTGTAATAATTGAATTCCAGCTATTGTACCAATTCCGGCACACATTAATATTAATTGAATTATACTATCTTTCGTTTTTGAATGTTTGTGTAATCCTGGGATTAAATCACCGATAGCAATATATATAAAACTTGATGATGCCAAAGCCATCACAAACGGAATTGCAGCTTTGGTTTGAGCCATAAAAAAATATGCAATTAGTGCACCGAAAACTGCAGATAATCCTGAAATTATATTGAGTCCGAATGCCTTTATACGGGAATATTTGTTTTTCAGTAGGATTACGAAATCTCCAACTTCCTGCGGGATTTCGTGTGTAATAACAGAAAATGCTGTAACGATTCCTAATGGGAAAGAAGTCAGAAATGCACCTGCAATTATTACTCCATCCACAAAATTGTGGAAAGAATCACCAATTAGAATCAGCGGACCCGAAGTATCATGAGCATCTATACAATCTTCGTGATGACAATGTCGCCAAATCACTAATTTTTCCAATAGGAAGAAAAATACAATTCCGAACAAAACAGTTGCCGAAATAGAAGTATATGATAAACTTTCCATAGCTTTTGGGATAAGACCTAAAAAAGCAGAACCAAGCAAAGTTCCAGTAGCATAACTAATTAATATTGGTACAAGTTTATTCTGAATTTTATCGGG
>CAZSJY010000063.1:0-5295 GCA_964607375.1 uncultured bacterium | reverse complement strand
AGTTCAATTTTGCCAAATGTCAGTTTTGTGGAGTGATTTTTCTGCACATTTTTCACTAGAATTTCTACAGGAGTATCATACTCTTTAATTTTGGTGTAAGTAAAAGATTTTGCTTTTAGGAGTTTCCCGGTTTTGTCATAAGATTCTTCTTTGAGTACAAGCAATTTATCTTTGGAAATCCAAGTGATATGATGGTTGTAAGTTTTTGTTACTCCTTCTTTTGGAATTGCCTTTAATTTCCAGCACAATATTCCGATTACTTCTTCTTCACCTAAATTTTCGTAAGCATAGTCGTTTATATTTCTGCTCGACATATCTTCGTAACTCATATCAGAGCCCATAAAAGAATCAGCCTTCTTTTTTGAAGAAATTCGTCGAATTTTCTTGAAAGCAGGTAGCCACATTCTCATTTCGTCATCGTTGTTGTCGTGTTCAATTTTTAAAAATGCCACGCCTTTATCATCAGCAGGAGCTAAAAACCAGATAATTTGTTTTTCTCCATCATCTTTAGAAATGGAGCGCATGGTAGAAGTCCGAGTTTTACCCTTTTTATTTGTAAGCACCATTGTCAAATCGGATTTCATATCTAATGGTGTTTTTCGTTCATCTACTTTTTGAGCAATTTCCAATCCCGATTTACCAAAAATCATTGTAACCAAAGCGAATATTAAAATTGTTTTTTTCATTTTTCTTTCCTTTAAATTGTATATAACCCTATCTACTAACTACCAATTTATTCTTCAAAATCTCACCCAATGATGCCAATAAGGTGAGTGTCCCAATAGATGTTGATAGCATTGCAAAAATCATTAACCCGCCCATATATTGAAGTGGTAGAAAAACTGAAAATATCAATGCACCAAAACCCATATTTGATACGGCATCCAAAATTATTGGATATCCAACATCGTCAATCACTTCACGACTTAATTTGTCTTTTGAGAGTCCATTTTTTGATAAATTACGATATTGAGCAATGTAATGTATTGCAAAATCCACTCCGACACCAATAATAATAGACGATAGAATAGCAGTGATGTGAGACATATCCACACCGAAGATTCCCATAAATCCAAAGTTCATCAAAACGGCTGAAGTTAGAGGAATAACAGCTAATAATCCCCAGAGTAATCTTCTGAAAAAATACGCCGCAATTAGAGCAATCGCAAAAACAGAAATTGAAATACTAATCATTGAAGAATCCACAATCAATTTTACAAGGTCACGAAAAACAACCATCATTCCCGTTATGCTCAATTTTGTGTTTGGATCTACATTCTCTTTTGCGTAGGCTTCGATACTATTTACAACTTCTGTTACTTCAACTGATGTAACCGTTTTCATCAAACCCGTAACTAATCCGACGTCATAATTTTCATCCACGAGCGAAGAAAAATCGTCCATATCACCAGAAAATGAATACATTGTAAATAGATTATTTACTTTACCGCGAGAATCAGGGATGGTTTCAAATTCCGGATTATCCTCCATTACTGTTCTGTGCATTTGTTTGATTATTTCAGCAATTGACATTGTGGTTGTTACACCTTCTTGATCTGCAATGTACTTCTGCATCTTTTCCATATCTTTCAAAACTGAAGGGTTTTTTATATCACCCTCAATTCTGATTTGAATATCAGATGAACCTGTCATTTGTTCGTCTAAAAAATCCATACTATCTCGAATTTCAGTACCTTCTTCGAAAAATGTTGCTACATTTGCTTCAACTCTAACAAGGAAAACCCCATAAATTGCAATTCCTACAATCATCATTCCCGCACTCAAAATATATTTTGGGTGACGAACTACAAGAGCCCCAAACTTATCAATTAATTTTTCAAAAATGCTTGCGTGAGTAATTGCTTTTGACCTTGATTCCCATTTTTTTATATTTATTAAAGCAGGCAACATTGTTGATGACAACAACCAAGCCCAAACTACACCAAATCCAATTGTAATTCCATATCCGGCCAGTTGTTCAATTGGAGCCAGTAACATGGATAAAAATGCTACTATTGTGGTTAAACTTGTTAAAAAAATTGGCATTAGTAATGAGTCCATTGTTGAATGTATTGCGGTCCGTTTATCCTTTGATTTTCTAAAGTCTCGGAAGAATTTTGTTATCACATGCACCCCATCAGAATTTGCAATTGTAAGTAAAATAATTGGCATTGATGTATTCATCATTGTAAAAAGAAATTTCTCTGAACCAGTCAATTTGTAAATCCAACCCATAAACCCAAGCATTGCTACTAGCGATAAAAGTATAACAGATAAAACCATTCCGACAGCAAATCCGCTTCGTAAATTAATTAGAAGTATCAAAATCATAATGACCATTCCAATTTGCATGAGCATTTTTACATCTTTTTGAATTAGTTTTGGAATAACTCCTGACAAATAAGCTTGTCCTCCATAATGTCTATCGTAATTTTGTAAAACAGAATCTCCTAAAGTGACTATTTTTGGTGTTAATTTATCGAGCGCTATATCTGTTACTGGTCGAATCATAATGCTTAAATAATCGTTATTTTTACTGATTAGTCGAGTTTTCATAGATGGTGTTTTATCAAGATAATTTGAAATACTTTGGATTTGTTCATCTGATAGATATTGATTTGGCATGATGTTATCTATGATCATTTCGTCAAATTCAGAATCGTAATCCATTCGACTCATTGTAGCAATACTCATTATTTCATCGACCTCTGGAATTTCTTCCAACGCAGAAGTAACCTCCCAGCATTTTGCAAGCGTTTCGGGGTTTAATGCTGATTTACCCTCAATTCCCATAGCAAGATAGATCATTTCCGTATTGCCAAATTCTTCCTTTACATTGTCCCAGGTAATTCGAGTTTCAAGGTCTTGTGGAAGAAGCTTCATCATATCGTCATCAACGGTAAACCATTTTACACCAAGCCCTAGAATTAGTGTTAAAATAACGCTGAATAGAATCGTTTTTTTAGGATGATTCAGTGATTGATTGATAACAAATTGCTTAATCATTAATAACTCCATGTTTAATGTAATTTTTCACTTGTGATTTTAATTCTTCCATAGTTGGTAGTATTTCTCCGGTTATTTCTGCTACATTTGCCCAGATATTGGAAGTCATAAGCGGAAAGACTATTGTACCAATAATCATTGAATATTGAATGATATTAATTTGAGACGATTGGCTTCGAAAGTCTTTTAATTTTGATAACAAAGGAGCAACTTTTTCTGAAACAATTTCTGATATAATTCTCCCTCCATTTGCTTGTTCTCGGGCGATAATTCTCGGAAAAATATCTCGTTTTTCAGTCAATACTGAAAAATATGAATCTACAATTACATCAATCAATTCATTAATTGGTAGATTCTCCGATATAGCTTTGATTATTGTTTCAAAAATCGGACCGGCGTTTCGTTCGATAACTGCTTGATACAATCCAGTTTTATTTGTGAAATAATAAAAAATCAAATTCTTATTAATATTGATTTTCCCTGCTATATCTCGAGTGGTTGTCGCAGAGAATCCTTTTTCAGCAAATAGTTTTTCTGCAGTATCTAAAATCAAGTCTCTAATTTGAGTATCTGTATCTCTTTCCGATTTCTTAGGTCTTGCCATGACTATAAGTTATTGACCAATTGGACAATAAACCAATAATTATTTGACCAAATGGTCAATATTGATAAATAATTGTAAAGATTATTACAAAAAACTTTAGAGTATTTTGGAAATACTTTTGATAAGTTGAACTAAAAGTTATGTAAATTTTGGTGCTCGATTTTGAGCAGATTATTGGCTTTAGATTTGATAAATTATTTAAGGAGAATATGAATGTATAAGTCTGTAAATGAATTCATGGATGCTGTGATTGCAAAAAATCCTGAACAAAAAGAATTCCATCAAGCTGTAAAAGAGGTAATTGAATCTCTATGGGATTTTCTTCAGGACAATCCACACTACATGCACGCAAAGATTATGGATAGAATTGTAGAACCTGAGCGTGTTATAATGTTTAGAGTGCCATGGCGAAATGATAAAGGTGAAGTTGAAGTAAATCGTGGTTTCAGAGTTGAGTTTAATTCTGCAATAGGTCCTTACAAGGGCGGTTTGCGTTTTCACCCATCTGTAAATCTTGGAATTTTGAAATTTTTAGGATTTGAACAGGTATTTAAAAATAGTTTAACAACACTACCAATGGGTGGTGGTAAAGGTGGTTCTGATTTTGATCCTAAAGGAAAATCAGACAACGAAGTGATGAGTTTTTGTCAATCATTTATGACTGAATTACAAAGACATATTGGACCAGATACTGATGTTCCTGCTGGTGATATTGGTGTTGGTGGAAGAGAAATCGGTTTTATGTTTGGTCAGTATAAAAGGCTCAGAAACGAATTCACTGGAACATTAACAGGTAAAGGTTTAAACTGGGGCGGTAGCTTAATTAGACCTGAAGCAACTGGTTATGGTGCGGTGTATTTTGCAGAAGAAATGTTAAAAACTCGTGGTGATTCTTTTAAAGGTAAAACTGTTGCAGTTTCCGGTTCTGGAAATGTTGCTCAGTATGCAACTGAAAAAGTAACTGAACTTGGTGGTAAAGTGGTAACATTATCTGATTCTAGCGGATACATTTATGACCCAGATGGTATTGATGCAGAAAAATTAGCATTTGTTATAGATCTTAAAACTGTAAAACGCGGAAGAATCAAAGAATATGCTGACAAGTATGGTTGTGAATATGTTGAAGGCAAAAGACCTTGGTTTGTTAAATGTGATGTAGCATTACCAAGTGCAACACAGAACGAGATCAACGAAGAAGAAGCAAAAGTACTTGTAGCTAACGGTTGTTATTGCGTTTCTGAAGGTGCAAATATGCCAACAGAACCAGAAGCTGTTGAAGTTTTCCAAAATGCTAAAGTTCTCTTTGGCCCTGGTAAAGCAGCTAATGCTGGTGGCGTAGCGGTGTCCGGTTTAGAAATGAGCCAAAACAGCATGAGACTTTCTTGGACTCGTGAAGAAGTTGATGAAAGACTCCATAACATTATGATTAGCATTCACGAAGCTTGTGTTAAACACGGCACTGAAGGCAATTATATTGATTATGTTAAAGGTGCAAATATTGCAGGTTTCATAAAAGTTGCTGACTCAATGTTAGACCAAGGTGCTGTGTAAATAAAAAACATCTGAAATTAAAAAGGGCTCCAATTGGAGCCCTTTTTTTATACATTTTGTGATAGCCGTTATTCTTTATTTCCTTGTAGCAAATATATCATTCTGGGCTTTTTCTCTTTGCGTGTGGGTAACGG
>CAZSJY010000062.1:0-10847 GCA_964607375.1 uncultured bacterium | reverse complement strand
TAATATGGCATCTTGTTATTCTTGTGCATTATTACCTGAAACATCTTGCGAAGAACCTTAATAAAATACTTTTAAATTACAAATCTGTAAACAAGGTCTATCCAAGTGTCAGTAAAAATTGAAATAGGATAGCATAAAATACTAACAGTCATCATATCTTTAACAGCTCGAGGTAAGGGAGTATATGCTTAGTTCATTAATTTTACCGTTGATTATTTATCGAATGTAAAGAATTATTTCATTGTTTCTCTTTCAATGAGCTGTTAGGCGAGCCATAGGTAATGGTTTGAAAAGTTAAGTTAATAAAAGGAATATCATGTCAGATATAAAACAGGGAACCGTTAAATGGTTCAACAATACTAAGGGCTTCGGATTCATAGAATGTGAAGGTGAAAAAGATTTATTTGTTCATATGAACGATATCATTATGGACGGATATAAAACTCTTCAAGAAAATCAAAAAGTTGAGTTTGAAATTGGAGAAGGTCGTAAAGGACCAGCTGCAAAAAATGTGAAGCCATTATAGGGATCCCTTTTTTTAAGAGGTCAATATAGAATTAGTAAAAAAAGCCATCTGAAAAGATGGCTTTTTTGTTACTAGGTTGTATTTAGTTTTTGGTAAAGTGCTTCAAAATCAATATTTCATTGCGAAATAAAATATAGTATCAAACCACTTACCTTTGTTAAAATTAGCGATAAGTTTTAGCAATAATTAGTAAAAGTAGTAGTATATGAAATATAGATTAAAATAAATCGAATGTTAATCTCAAATCACTTCATATTATTACTCATAAAATTAGGAGAGGAAAAGAGTGAAATTTATAACACCAATCTTTCTTTGCTTCGTGTTTTTGTTTGCACAGGGTGAAGTAAGTAATTTTGAACAAGCAAAAACAAGTTTCGATGAAAATAATTTTGTTTCTGCTTTGGAACAGATAAATATTGCAATTGAATCCGATTCAACAAATGCTGAGATTTATGTTTTTGCTTATGAGATTTCTTTTAAATTGGATGATTTAGACCAAGCTAATAAGTTTATTCGGAAAGCAATTGAATTGGATAAAGCAAACGAGGAATATCGCAATGAATGGAAAAAGCTTGATGAAATCCGAAGCAGACTAAATGAGGCAACTAAATCTTTCGAAAGTGGGTATTCTGATGAAGCAATTTCTCTTTATGAAAAAACGATTTCAGATTACCCAGAATTTGCACTTTTGTATTATAATCTTGGAATGATTTATTACAAACAAGATGATTATGATAATGCTGTTGACAATTTTAAGTTAGCTCGTTTGTTAAATGCTTATGTAGAAAAATATGACTCTGCAATTTTAATGATAGCTCAAAAATTAACTCAGGCTGGAATTGAACAAGAACGGAGAAAAGACTATGATTTAGCCATCGAGAATTACCTAAAATCAATTGAATATTATTCACAATATCCTGAATCAATATTCCGACTTGGATTAGTGTATTACAAAATGGGAGATTATGAATCTGCTAAATCAACACTAAATTCAATTTTAAATATTGATTCAACACATATTCAAGCCTTAAAACTTTTAGGTGATACCTATTCAAAACTTGGTGATAGAAACGAAGCAATTTCATGGTATAGTAAAGCGGTTGAACTCAATCCAAATTATGATAAAGCACATTATTCTCTAGCGAGAACTTTGATGGCGATTGGTGATACTGAAGGAGCAATTAAATCATTGAATACTGCAGCCATTGTTAATCCAGGATACTCCAAAGCTTATGAAACACTTGGAGTATTATATCAAAGTTCTGAGAAATTAGATTTAGCAATTCAAAATTATGAACTTGCAATTTCTAATTTATCAAATGGAGACAAAAAAGGATATGTAGTGTACTACCGTTTAGCATCTGCTTATAATGTAGTACAGGAGTTTGAAAAAGCTAAGGAAGCAGCAAAAACATCACTTGATATTAAAATAAACTATGCAGCAGCACATTTCGAATTGGGCATTGCGGAAATGTATCTATGTAATGAAGTTGCTTCAAAGGATGCATTTGAAAAAGCTAAAAAGGATAGAAATTATCGAAAAAGTGTTCAATCATACCTTGATAATTTCAAATATTATACAAAAGATTGCGATTAAGTTTTATTAATTTCAAAAATTGATTATTAGAGGGCGATTTATTCGCCCTTTTTGTTTTATTTTTAGGTATGTTAAAAGCAGTAATATTTGATTTAGATAATACCTTACTTGACTTCCTGAAAATGAAAAGTCAAGCTGTAGAAGCAGGAATTCAAGGTATGATTGAAGCTGGTTTGAGTATTGATCCGATACCAGCAAAAAAGAAAATCTTTAAGATATACGAAGAAGTTGGATGGGAACATCAAGAAGTTTTTGATGATTTTATTCAGATTGAGCTTGGAGAGAAAAACTACAAATATCTTGCAGCTGGAATAGTTGCATATAGGAAAGCTAAAGAAGCATCATTGATTTTATATCCGAATGTGAATTTGACTTTAATGACACTTTCCAAAATGGGATTGAAACTCGGTGTGGTCTCTGATGCACCAAGCAGAGAAGCTTGGATAAGAATTTGTTCACTCAATATGCATCATATTTTTGATGAAATTGTAACATTTGACGATACCAAAGTTCGTAAGCCATCTCCTGAACCATTCAAAAGAATTATAGATTTACTTAAGATTTCTCCCAAACATATTTTAATGGTTGGGGATTGGCCTGAGCGAGATGTCATTGGTGCTAAAGAAGTGGGTATGAAAACAGCTTTTGCTCGATATGGAGATAGTTTCGGCACACAACACTCTGGTGCTGATTACGATTTGGATGATGTTTCCGAAATCATAGAAATTGTAAAATCTGAAAACAACTAATGTTATATATCGGAAACGATATCGTTGAAGTCGATAGAATTCACAAATTGATTAAAAAAAATGGTGATGGATTTTTGCATCACATATTTACCAAAAAAGAAATCGAATTCTGTTCTTCAAAACAAAACCCAGAAATCCATTATTCTGGAAGATTTTCAGCAAAAGAATCAATTAAAAAAGCACTACTTTCTGCAAAACTAATTGACACAATTCCACTAAAAAAAATAGAAATTATTCGGAAAATTGGTGAAAGTCCACAAGTTAATATTCTTTCAGAAATTGTAGAAGATATTTCAATTAGGGTGTCTATTTCACATAGTGAAAAATATGCGACAGCAGTTGCTATTCTGGAGGTGAAATGACTCCAATCCTTTCTGAAGATGATGCTCGTATTTTAGATAAAAAAACCTCCGAAGGCGGACATTTATCAGAATCGGAATTGATGGAGAATGCCGGGAGAAAAGTTGCTGAATATTTCGTTGAAAGAGTAAACCAACCTTTTAAGCAAAAAGTGGTCATAGTTTGTGGAAAAGGTAACAATGGTGGTGATGGAATTGTTACTCACTTCTATTTACAAAAATTTGGCGTAAACTCAACTCTTTTACTAATATCCAAAACTCAGGTTGAGAGTGATTTATTCAACAGATATGATATTGATTTAGATACAATTACATATTTCAGCGAAATACATAAATTACAGAAATTTGATTGGGCAATTGATTCAGTATTTGGAATTGGACTTAAACGAGAAATAACTGGGCAATATTATGAGATAATTGAATTTATAAATTCACATCAGAATATTATTGCGGTGGATATTCCTTCTGGATTGTTTTGCGATACAGGGAAAATAGGTGGAATTTCTGTTGATGCAGATGTAACAATTACAATGGGATATCCAAAGCTTTGTCATTTTCTAAATGATGGAATTACTTGTTCAGGAAAAGTTGAAGTTGAAGATATCGGATTCAAAGATATTGACGAAAAAGATATTACAGCATATCAAGTTTATGAAAATGATATCGCAAATAATTTGAAAACTTATTCACCAAATTCTCACAAATATTCTCGTGGAAGAGTTGGGATTTTAGCCGGCTCAAGAGGAATGACAGGTGCAGGAATCCTCGCAAATCAAAGTGCCGGACGAAGTGGTTGCGGTATTATCAGAACAGCAATTCCATTGAGTTTAAACACAGTTTTCGAATCTGCATTGGTCAATTCGATTACCAATCCGATAGAAGACGAATCTCGTGGATATTTGAATATTGACAATTATCCGCAAGTAAAAGAATTTGTTGACTGGGCAGATATTCTAATCGTCGGACCCGGATTATCTACCGAAAAAGATTCACAGAAGTTAATTTCAAGAGTTTTGATTGAAACGCAACAGCACACAGTTTTGGATGCATCCGGATTTGAACCACTAATTAGTGGATTTCTGAAAATTAGCGATTTACCAAAGCAAACAATTTTAACTCCGCATATTGGAGAATTCTCTCGAATTTTCGGATTTGATATTGAACAAGTGAAAGATAATCCAATTGAATGTTGTAAATCAGTGATTGAAAAACTGAGCGGAAGAACACTATTATTAAAGGGGAATCCAACAATTATCGTTTCATCAATCGGAAAATTGTATTTTGTGAATAATGGAACTCCAATCTTAGCAACTGCTGGAACAGGTGATGTGTTAACAGGGATTATAGGAGGATTATTAGCACAACAATATTCAGAGGATGATTCCGCAATTATCGGAGCATTTATTCACGGTGAAGCAGGTGAGATATTTGAGCAAGAAATTTCACAAATCGGACTTGTTGCATCAGACTTAGTGGACTTGATCCCCGAAGCATTTCAGAGGATTTTGGATGCCAATTAAATCTGTCCGAACTTGGATATTTTTCACCTACGGATTGACTATTTTATTGTTGTCGTCAATTCCGGCATCCGAGTTTCCTAAATCGGGATTTTGGGTATTTCTATCACAAAACGATAAAGCAGTTCATTTTACCGAATATGCCATACTTGGATTTTTATTGTTAAATGTTCTAAAATTGGATAGAATCGAAGGAAAACAAATCGCAATATTGGTTTTGTTTTTGTTGCTATTTCCGATTGTGGATGAGAGCTTACAAAGAATTATTCCTCGAAGAATACCGGACATCTATGATGGAATTGCTGATGTAGTTGGTGGATTTATCGGAGTATTTATTCGCTCATTTTGGAAGTGAAATGCTGAAAACTTTACATATCAGAAATCTGGCAATTATCGAAGAACTGACCGTTGAGTTTCAAAATGGATTAAATATCATTACCGGAGAAACTGGAGCCGGTAAATCCATTTTGGTTAACGCACTAAATTACTTGATTGGCGAACGATTTTCAAAAGATATGATTCGCACAAACGAAAGAAATGGAGTGATTGAAGGTGAATTCGTAAACAGTGGTAAAACAACCACCATTCGTCGAGTTTTTAACCAAACCGGAGCATCGAAATGTTTTATTGATGAAGCACCTGTATCATTGGATTTGCTCAAAGAGAAATCAGAAATATTGATAGATATGCACGGTCAACACGACCATCAACGGTTACTGAATCCTGCAAATCACTTAGAAGTTTTAGATGCTTATGGAAACTATCAAAAGGATTTGCAAACAGTTGCATCCCTTTACAAAAATATAAACGAATTGTTATCCAAAATTCAGAAATTTAAAACGGAAAATAAACGACTCAAAGAAAAAAGAGAACTCAATGAATTTCAGCTGAAAGAATTATCGCTCATTTCATTAGAATTTGGATTAGATGACGAATTGGAAAAAGAATATCGTTTTTTGACAGAAGTTACGACAATTCGTGAAAAGTTGAAGGAAACTCATCACATTTTAGAAGATAATTCAATTTCATCAGCCATTCGAAGTTTGTCTGATATCTCTCATCACAAAGAGGAATTCAAAGAGTTGGAATCTCGTCTCGATAAAGCACAAATTGAGTTGAGCGACATATCCAATGAGTTAGAGCATTTACAAAGTTCGATTTTTGTAGATGAAGAACATTTTGCGGAAATATCCGAGAAGATTGAGCATATCGAAATGTTGAAACGAAAATACGGTGGTTCACTTAAAGCTGTGTTGGATTACAAAACTAATTTAGAAGAGCAAATAGAATTATCCGATACAAGTACGAGTAGCATTTCAAAATTCGAAAAAGAGTTGTCCGAAATTCAAAATCGATATTATAAGATTTGCAAAACTATCACGGGTAAACGAAAAAATACATCTAGTCTATTGGAACAAAAGATTACTAAAATACTTCAAAAAATGGATATGC
Source organism: uncultured bacterium (assembly GCA_964607375.1). Taxonomy (GTDB): domain Bacteria; phylum Fidelibacterota; class Marinisomatia; order SCGC-AAA003-L08; family JACNLC01; genus JACNLC01. The sequence continues at coordinate 4,647 of CAZSJY010000062.1, read as the reverse complement.
CGAATACGAAATTCAAAATCGAGTTACAGCGATTGAATGATTCGGAAATTTCACAAACCGGGCTGGAGAAATGTGAATTTTTCATTTCCACAAATATCGGAGAGAAACTGCGACCACTTGTAAAAGTAGCGTCGGGTGGAGAATTATCTCGAATAATGCTGGCTGTCAAAATGGAATTGAAAAATAAGGATGTGGTGGACACGATGATTTTCGATGAGATTGACTCCGGAATATCTGGTTCTACCGCTGAAAAAATAGGAAACATTATTGAAAATTTAGGGGAAGTTCATCAGATATTATGCATCACTCATTTACCACAAATTGCCGGTAAAGGTGAAGTTCATTTTAAGGTAAGAAAAGAACAAGATAATAAACGAACTCGAAGTATAATTCAAAAATTGGATAAAGATTCACGGATTAATGAGATTGCGTTTTTAATTAGTGGAGTAGAAATATCTGAGTCGAGCAGAATTCAAGCAAAACAATTATTGGGAGCAACAAATGGATAAAATTATTGTAAATGGTGGTAAGCCACTTTACGGAGAAGTTGAAATAGGGGGAGCAAAAAATGCAGTTTTGCCGATAATGACCGCAAGCATTCTAACTCCTGGAATTTATACTTTGAATCGAGTTCCGAATTTGCGGGATACTCGAACAATGGCGAATTTGTTGGAAATTATAGGAGCTAAAGTAACTTACGAAAATGGAACGATGGTAATTGATTCAAATCCTTGTAATAATCCGATTGCTCCTTATGATTTAGTCAAGACGATGCGAGCATCATTTTATGTTCTTGGACCGTTTATGGGAAGGTTTCAGCACGCTGAAGTCTCCTTGCCTGGTGGTTGTGCGTGGGGTCCACGACCAGTCGATTTACATCTGAAAGCCATAGAAGCGTTGGGTGGAAAGGTGTCTTTGGAAAGTGGAAATATTGTTGCAGATGGACAGTTGAAGGGTGCGGATATTTCGTTCGATATTTCAAGTGTTGGAGCAACAGGGAATGCGTTAATGGCAGCCGCTAAAGCCGATGGAACTTCAACAATTTCAATCGCGGCAAAAGAGCCTGAAATTACATCACTTGCAGAATTTCTCATAAAAATGGGTGCAGATATTACCGGTTTGGATTCTGACAAGTTAACTGTTGTTGGAAATCCAAATCTCAAAGGTGATTTTGAATTTGACATCATTCCAGATAGAATTGAAGCTGGAACATTTTTGATTGCTGTTGCTCTTTGTGGAGGAGAAGTTACACTCATAAATGTTAATCCTAAACATCTATCGATAGTGTTAGCAAAATTATCCGAAGCTGGAGTTCAGTTGGATATTGGTGAAGATACAATCACAGTAAAAGCACCAAAAAAGATAAGTCCTGTGAATATAACTACAGCACCATATCCTGGATTTCCAACTGATTTGCAAGCACAATGGATGGCACTGATGACCAAATGTGATGGAAGTGCAGTAATAATTGATGAAATATATCGTGACAGATTTACACATATTGCAGAACTCTCCAGATTAGGAGCAAATATCACTTTAGAAGATAATATTGCAGTTGTAACTGGTGTAAATCAATTAAGAGGTGCTCCTGTGATGTCAACTGATATTAGGGCTAGTGCTTCATTAGTTTTATCTTCGTTGGCATCTGAAGGAAAAAGCGAAATATCTCGTGTTTATCACATTGACAGAGGATATGAAAACATCGAAGAGAAATTTAGAAATATAGGTGCAGATATGAAGAGAATACCGAATAAATGATTGAAAGAATTTAACAAATGACTTCGAAAAAGAGATTATTTTTAATTGATGGTATGGCACAGTTATATCGATCACATTTTGCGATGATAAACAATCCGCTTATCACTAAAGATGGCAGACACACATCGGCAATTTTCGGATTTATGAATATATTGTTCAAATTAATTCGTGAAGAAAACCCTGATTACCTTGCAGTGATTTTAGACAGCAAAGAACCAACATTCCGTCACAAACTCTACACCGAATACAAAGCCACTCGCGAGAAAATGCCAGATGAACTAGTAGAACAATTAGAACCTCTGTTTGATGTTTTGAACATAGCTAATATTCCTATGGTGAAGAAACCTGGTTATGAAGCTGATGACATAATTGGAACTTTGGCTAAACAAGCTGAAGAAAATGGTTTGCAAACTTTTATGGTTACCGGTGATAAGGATATGATGCAACTTATAACTGATAATGTTTTTATGTTGGCTCCTGGAACTCGTTTTAGACCAACTACTATTTACAACCGTGAAGGTGTTATTGAAAAGTGGGGGATTCCACCTGAAAAAATTATAGACCTTTTGGCTTTGATGGGTGATTCATCGGATAATATCCCAGGGATTGAAGGTGTTGGACCGAAAACTGCTACAAAATTACTCAAAGAATATGGCGATATGGAATCAGTTCTTGATCACTCTGATGAAGTAAAAAACAAACGAGTAAAAGCTGGCCTAGAAAATGGAAGGGAGATTGCACATTTATCAAAAGAGCTGGTTACAATAGACTTGGATGTTCCCGTGGAGTTGCATATAAACGAACTCAAACGCCAACCGATGAATGAAGTGGAACTTGCAAAGAAATTTGAAGATTTGGAGATATACTCGCTAATAAAACAAATATCGTCGGTTTCTGAAGATTCTCCAGTTGAAACGATTGATGTCAAAAAGCAATACTCAACTGTAATGAATATTGAACAATTGAAACAGATGATATCGGAAATTGAAAAAGCAGATATTGTTTCATTTGATTTAGAAACGACATCGATTTATGCTCTCCAAGCAAACATTGTTGGATTATCGTTTTCTATCAAACCTGATTATGGTTGGTATATCCCTGTTGAGTATCCTGAGAAACCACAAGAGTTGTTTTCAAATTTCGGCTTAAATGAAATTCTCAACGAACTAAATTCAATTTTGGAAAATCCCAAAATTAAAAAATGTGGGCAAAATCTTAAATACGATGCACTCGTTTTAAGTCGGTATGACATTCAGCTTAATGGAATAGAATTTGATACTATGATTGCCTCGCATTTGCTTCATCCGGAATATTCATCTTACAAACTGGACTCTCTTTCCGCTGAATATCTGAAATATAGGATGGTGCCAATTGCTGATTTGATTGGGTCAGGGAGCAAACAAAAATCAATGGCAGAAGTTCCGTTGAAGGATATTTCTTTTTATGCTTCTGAAGATGCGGATGTTGCTTTACAGTTGACTCAAATTATGCAGAAGAAAGTTGATACTGAAAATTTGCATGAAGCATTTTACAAAATTGAAATGCCACTACTTCCAGTTATGATTGAGATGGAACGCAACGGTGTTTTCGTAGATTGCGATTATCTCAAGAAACTCTCTGAATCTTTAGGCGATAAAATTGAAGTTTTGGTTAGAGATATTCACAAACTTGCTGGAACAGAATTTAATGTAAACTCTCCACAGCAATTGGCGAATATTCTTTTTGATATTTTGGAACTCAAACCTGTCAGAAAACGAAGCACGGATGTCAATGTTTTGAAAGTTTTGAAAAATCATCATCCTCTACCTGAACAAGTACTAAAATATCGTCACTTGAAAAAATTGAAATCCACCTACATTGATGCATTCCCAGAATTGGTAAATCCAAAGACAAATCGAATTCATTCTTCGTTTAATCAAACTATAGCGTCAACCGGACGATTATCCAGCACTCACCCTAATTTCCAAAATATACCAATTCGGACAGAAATTGGCAAAGAAATCCGAAAAGCGTTTATCCCACAGAATGAAGATTGTGTATTATTGTCTGCAGATTATTCACAAGTTGAGCTTCGAGTAATGGCACATTTGAGCAAAGAACCAGCATTATTGAAAGCGTTTGAAAATGATGAGGATATTCACTCCAAAACTGCATCATTGGTGTATGGAATTTCGCAGGATGAAGTTACTCCAGAACAACGACGAACCGCTAAAATTGTAAATTTCGGAATTATGTATGGAGCTGGACCTTACCGAATGTCGCAAGAATTGGGTATCGAAATGTATGGTGCTAGGGAACTAATTAATACTTATTTCAACACTTATCCGGGGATTAGGGCATACATAAACCAAACTTTATTAGAAGCACGGGAGACTGGATTTGTAACTACTTTGGGAGGACGGAAACGAAACGCTAAACGGTTATTCTCCGACAGAGCTCAGGAAGTGCAAGCGGAAGAGCGAGCAATTGTGAATATGCCAATTCAAGGCACTGCCGCAGAATTGATTAAATTAGCGATGATTCGGATACATAAAAAATTGCAAGAGATGAATTATAAAACAAAAATGATTTTGCAGGTTCACGATGAATTGTTATTTGAAGTTCCCAAAACCGAGCTTGATGAAATAACAAAAATTGTGGTGAATGAAATGGAAAATGCGATGTCATTAGATGTTCCGTTAAAGGTAGATTACGGCATAGGACGAAGCTGGTATGAAGCACATTGATAAAATAATAAAACACTTTTAAATTACACATCTGTAAACCATGTCTATCCAAGTGTCATTTTTCTCCATCATATTGATTGAAAATGGCATGAAACTGTTAGTAAATTGAAAGATGATAAAATTACTATTATTGCTGTCCATTGTCTCATCAATGGTAAATGCT
>CAZSJY010000061.1:0-11150 GCA_964607375.1 uncultured bacterium | reverse complement strand
CGGGAGTGCATCTGGGTATGGATATTACACAGGTGTTGGTGGAAATGATGATGAAAATAACTATGTTGCACCATAATTAAATTGCTAAGCTATTTTTTTATAGGGGAGCTATTCTTAGCTCCCTTATATTATCTACATAGTAAATGAAGCATATTTGGCAAATAGTAATTCTAACTCTCGGCATAGCAAGTGCTAATACACCGCAAATTTCAATAAATCAGAGTTTTGTGTCACCCCGCCTGCATATATTTGATGAGCAAACTGTAGAGAATTATCACCTAACTTCACTCAATCAAAATTTCCATTGGCAAACTCAATTAGATTACAATCAAGCTTTTGGAAACTTTAAAATCAATTCGTTTGTAGAATATGGCTCTGAAACTGATTTCAATCCAAATCCATTTCGCATACATAATTTGTATGCAGAATACACATATCAAAATACATCAGAAAAGTTCGGTAGATTCTCAATTTGGAATCCATTTATGATGGAAAATATGGATGGAGCCCAAGCGTCACTAAAATTAAATAATTGGGGTAGTATTTCGGTAGCTGGAGGATTTGAACCATCTGAAATAGATACTACTTTGTTCTCAGAAAAATTACTCATCTCTTCAATGACTATTAAAACAAAGAAATTTAAAACCGCTCTATATTATTGGTACAAAAATGAAAAGTCCTATGTTGGAGCATCAACTCATTATTCCACATTTTGGGGAATTAACATTACTGAGAATTTTTCTTGGAATTTAACTGATAATCAAAAATATTATTATCGTGTGAACTTATCCAAGAAATTTGACAATCACTCATTTAACATCAATTATCGAGTTAAAGAAATTGACAAAGCAGAACTCTTCCCTATGGTAGAAAATCTTGACAATTTATGGGTCTCTCCTACTCTTTCTACAGGTTTAGTTTCAAATATTGCAAATATATTTACGCTACAAAATGTTTTGGGATATCGATTTACAGAATCTGAAAATTGGTTCTACAAAACGGCACTCAATTGGAAAATGTTACAAACTTCTTTAATGTACGCAAAACAAGGTGATTCTCACATTTTAGGTAACAACTTAACCGGAAGATATAGATTTGACAAAAACATTTCTCTTGGTGGTTCAATTGCGTTAAACACTACTTATTATCCGGGAGATTTAGACCAAGAACAATCATTCGGTTCATATTTTTGGATGAAGTATTCAATTTCACAAAAACTATCTGCACAAATTTATGGTAGATATTATCAAAACCCATATTACAAAATGGACGGACGAGGAGGTATAAGTATTAATTATGTCTTCTAAATTATTAATTTTAATTTTCAGTTTGTCGTTTGCTCTGTCACAAGATGCAGACCAAATTATATTCCCTCATACAACTCATATAGACGATGTAGAACTTGAATGCACATATTGTCACGAGGGAATTACAGAATCAAAATCTTTATTCGATACATCATTCCTTCCTACTATGGATTTCTGTGGAGAATGCCACGAAGATGCATTAGAGGAAGATTGTGAAATGTGCCACACAAATCCAGATGAAGCTGATACATATCCGATAAGTGGCTCAACTTCGGGCAAAGATTTTTCTCACCTTTTCCATTTAAATCAATTTTCGAATTGTTCTAAATGTCACTCAGGAGTTTATGAAGATGAAGGGGAGGAAATTCGTAAATCTTGGACAGAAAGTGATTGCAATGCTTGTCATTCAATTACTTTACCCCAAAATCACAATTTTAATTGGGTAAGCACTCACGGAGTAAATGTAATGAGTCAAGTTGAATCTAACTGTAATATGTGCCACGAACAAAAGAATTGCGATGCGTGTCATCATCTTCAACAGTTCGAGCAAAAGACTCACCCAACTTCTTACATAATGCTTCACGGGTTTGAATTTAAAGCAGGAATGAAAGAATGTTCAACTTGTCATATTATAGAAAAAGATTGCATAACTTGTCATTTAAATCAATTTGTTATGCCATTAGACCATAGCAATATTGATTGGACAGAAACAGATTTGATTATTGGTGGTGAACATATCCAATCAGCTTACGATAATCCCGAATTGTGTCAAGTTTGTCACAGAGTATCATTTTGTGAAAGGTGCCATCAGTAATGTTTACCAAGAAAACCTTATTCACAATTATTGCTATTTTATTAGTTTGGACTTGCACAGAAACCACACAACCTGAATTACATCCAAAACATTGGATGGATTCTGAAAGCCACGATTTTCACGGAAATCAAATTGCACTAAAGGGATTAGACGCACTTGAAACCTGTCAGACTTGTCACGGTGAAACTTATGGTGGTGGCTCTAGTCAAATTTCTTGTTCAGATTGCCACGCTGGTGGACCGAGTGGGCACCCGGATTTTTGGGCACACATAGACCCCAATAGTGTAGATTTTCACGCATTTGGATTTACATCTGAAACTTTTGATGAGGATGTAGCACATTGTTTAGATTGTCACACTATTTACGAAGAAGAAAACAATGATATAACTTCGTGCTATGAGTGTCACCAATCATATCCATTTTTTGAATAGCAACGAAACTTACAATTACAGTAATTGTACATACTTGTGCTTTTATTAACCAACTGCATAATCGTTGAAATGATTGATAGATTATTCACACTAATTATCTTAAACAAGAGTTCTTGACTATTTTGTCTGAATTTCTCGCTTTATATGTAAAATATCATATAAATTAAAAGTAAGATATACTAACTAAATTTGATACTTTGAATAAACAATAGGAGATAATATGAAAAATATCACGATTACCATTCTAACATTTGCAATGTTATTATGGGCTGAAGAGAAAGTTAAGACATTTGATCACATCGGATCACAATCTTGCAAAACTTGCCACAAAAGTGCAAAAAAAGGTGCACAATTCAAAGCATGGGAAGAAGGACCTCACTCAGGTGCTCTCGAAACTCTCAAATCTGAAGAATCTGCTGAAATTGCAAAAGAAATGAAACTCGAGCTACCTGCTTATGAAGCACCTGAATGCCTTTCTTGCCACTCTACTGGTTTTGGCAACGGAGGTTTTGAAGTTAAGGATGAAAAATTCTATGCTGAAACAACAAAAAAGGGTAAACCAACCAAAAAAGTAAAACGAATGACAGGCTTACAAGGTGTTGGATGTGAATCTTGCCACGGTGCAGGTGGAGATTATAAAAAATCTCATAAAACCGACTATGAACTTGCACTTACACAAGGTTTGATAATGCCAACTGAAGAAGTATGTGTAACTTGCCATAATAAAACCAGTCCTACATTTACAGAATTTGATTTCAAAAAACAATTAATAGAAATTGCACATCCATTTCCGAAAGATATGGAACGCAAAAACAGGAAATAGGCAAAACTTGAACTGCCTTTATCAGCATGGTAAAGGCAGTTTTTTTTATCAAAATATATTCAAATAACTGTATATAATGAAAAAATTAAATTTAATTTTCACGATTTTACTTTTTACAACATCATTTTTGTACACACAAGACAACGAAGCTTGTGAAGAATGCCACAGCGATGAATCCCTTGAAACAACTAAATATGGACTGACCCATACTCTTTATGTAACTTCAGATCATTTTATTGATACTCCACACGAAGATTTCAGTTGTACAGATTGTCACCAAGATTTGGAAGATTTTGAAGATTATCCTCATTCTGAATTTTTACAACTCCCAGACTGTGGAACATGTCACGAAGATATTCAAGAAGAGTTTAACAATGGATTTCATACTCCTTTAATTGAAAAAGGATATACAAATGTCCCTAAGTGTTCTGATTGCCATGGTCAACATAAAATTAAGTGGCAGGGACAACCACGAGAAGTTTGTGGTGTTTGCCATAACGATATTGTAAATGACTTTTTGCATTCAGCACATTGGCACGAAGAAACTGAAACTGCTGATGTTACTTGTGTTTCTTGCCATTCACCACATAACAAATTAGAAAAAGAAGAATATACTACACATGGATGGAAGCTCCATCTTGCTGAAACTTGCAGAAACTGTCACGAAGAAAAAGTAGAAAATTACTTTTTAAGTGGACATTATACTCAACTTGAAAGCGGAAATCTAAAAGCGCCTGTTTGTTCAAACTGTCACGCAAAGCATGGAGTTTTATCACCCAGAGATGATAACAGTTTAGTTTCAATTGATAAGTTAGATAATGTATGTATTTCATGTCACGAAGGATATCAAGAATCAATTCATACACCAATCGACAACCATGATCCTGCAATGGTTACTTGCGTTGTGTGTCATACTGGTCACGAAACTGAAATGATTGGTGGAAATATCACAAGCATTTTCGATATAGAGCTTGATCAAGTTTGTTTGAAATGTCATACAGGGAAACTAATAACCGGTTCTAACGATGCTCACGGAGCAATTCATAGAGAAGAACTTGAGAAAATTGAAAAAGGTGAAGCATCAAATTGTGGTAATTGCCATACTTATCACTATATGGCACCAAAACATACAAACGACAGGGCATTAGAAAAATCTTGTGATGATTGTCATCCTGCACAACAGGCACAATACGAAAAATCTACACATTTTATATCGAGACAAAAAGGTCACAAAGAAGCTCCGTCTTGTATTGATTGCCACGATGACCAGCGTATTCAAAAATCAGATGAACAATTTTTTGGTCAATCTGAAATAGAGCTTTGTGCTAGGTGTCATGATAATCGTGAAATTACGATGCGTTTTCAATTAAATGCACATGTACTTGAAGGTTACAACACTTCTTACCACGGACAAATGTACCAACTAGGTTATCAGGGAGAAGATTTTGCAACTTGTGTTTCATGTCACGACAATCACTCAATTCTTCCTAGTGATCATCCCGAATCGTCTATTGGTCAAAATAAAATTATGGAAACCTGTGGACAATGCCATGAAGAGGTAAATTTAAACTTCGTGCAGTATCTTGAACACTATACACCTATGATGGAAACACAAAATCCAGTGCTAAACACTATACATGTTTTCATGGTTTGGTTGCTCATCATAACATTAACAATTTTTGGTGGACATACGCTATTATGGTTAATTAGATTATTAATTAAACGGATTTTAGAAGGTCCTATTCATAGACCAACAAAATCAAAGAAACGAGTAAAACGATTCACTAGAACACATCGATTATTACACATTGGTATGGCTGGATCATTTTTAACATTAGCTGGAACTGGACTACCGCTTAAATATAGTCACTCTGATATGGCTAATTGGTTAGTTCATAATATTATTGGATTTAAAGCAGCTGCACTTGCACATCGTACTGCGGCTTTTATTATGGGACTTGTTTTCGTTATTCACCTGGGAATGTTGTTATACAAATCTCTCGCCAAAAAAGAAAAAGGGCTATTCTGGGGACCAAATAGTTTGGTTCCAAATTGGCAGGATGCAAAGGACTTCTTTAATCATATGGCTTATTTTATAGGTGCTAAAAAAGAAGAACCTAAATTTGGGAAATGGACATATTGGGAAAAATTTGACTATTTTGCAGTTTTTTGGGGAATGTTTGCAATTGGGCTATCAGGACTAACATTGTGGTTCCCTGAAGTATTTACACGCCTTTTCCCAGGGTGGTTACTCAATGCCGCTCATATTATTCATTCGGAAGAAGCTTTGTTAGCAACAGCATTTATTTTTACTGTACATTTCTTCAATACTCATTTGCGTCCTGGAGCATTCCCTATGGATGATGTGATTTTCTCAGGACATTTAACTGAAGAGAAATTTGAAGATGAAAGACCATTGCAAAAAGAAGTGCTCGATGAAAATAATTATCAAGAATTATTGACTAACCCACAGAAGAAATGGAAACATAGAGTTTTAATTTTCCTTGGTTATTCTTTTCTCTTAATCGGATTAATTCTCCTTGTTCTGATTTTGGTTGGAACTTTTCTATAGTTAGTTTTCAAATTGTCTAATAAAAGGGGAATACTTTTTTGTATTCCCCTTTTTTATTCTCTGCAACAAATCTATATTTTTCAATATAGGTTTATTGGTATATTACGGTATATGATTATATGTATAAATTCATTATGAACAAGAACATTACTGACATTCAAAGAAATCTAAATGACGACGAAAGACCAGTTTTTACAATCGGAGTAGTAGCAGATATGATTGGTATGTCTGTGCATACTTTACGGATGCACGAAAGCTCCGGGTTGATTCTGCCACACAGAACAGAATCACAACATCGGTTATATTCTCGAACAGATGTTGAACGATTAAACTACATTCGTTATCTAATGGAAGTTATTGGATTGAACATTGCCGGGATTAAATCTCAATTATCACTTATCCCTTGTTGGAACATAAAACAATGCACATCGGAAGACCGTGCAAATTGTGATGCTTTCAAAAGTGTTACAGAACCTTGTTGGATAGTCAAAAATAAAGGGAATATATGCAAAGAAGAAGATTGCAGACTTTGTCCTATTTATGGAAATTTAGAACCATTTAGCAATCTTAAATCATTTTTAAAGAAAACAGTATATGAAGTATCCGAATAGAAAAAAGTTAACTATGAAATATTTAAAATATCTATCAATTTTTGTTACGCTATTTGTTGTTGGGTTTTCTCAATACGATGTTGAATTTATCGACAGCGATTCTTGTATTGATTGCCACGAAACAAGTATTCATGATACAGATTTTGAACAAGATATTGCCAATTCTATACACGAAGATTTAGAATGTTTGGACTGTCACACAAACAAAGAAACTATTCCTCACTCTGAAGATGATGAGTTTACTGATGCTTGTGAAGGATGCAGGGCTTGTCACGATGATATTTCAGATCAATATCAAGCTCATGGTCGGTCTGTAATTGGATCGTGTGAGGATATGCCACATTGTTTTGATTGCCACGGATATCACGATGTTTTGCCTTCTGATATAAAAAAATCCAAAACTCATCCAATTAATCTACCTAAAACCTGTGGAAAGTGCCATGAAAACCTAAACATTACTCAAAAGTATGACATACTAATTGATCACCCAATTGAGATTTACGAAGGAAGTGTTCATGGAAAAGCATCTATGGGTGGGGTGTATTTTGCCGCAACCTGTAATGATTGTCACTCTACTAATGGTTCAGCACATAAAATTCTTTCTCCCGGTGAAAATGAATCATCTATTAATCACTTCAACATTCCAAAAACTTGTGGACAATGCCACAAAGGTGTGGAAAGCGATTTTTGGGAAGGAATTCACGGACAGTTAGTTGAACGCGGTGAAACTGATGCTCCTGTTTGTACTCATTGCCACGGAGAGCACGGAATTATATCTCCAGATGATCAAAGATCACCAGTATCAAGTGCACGAGTAGCAAAAGAAACTTGCTCACCTTGCCACGATTCAGCAGTTTTAAATGAGAAATATGGATTGCCCGCAGGAAAACTCACATCTTTCATTGACAGTTATCATGGATTAAAAAGTAAAACAGGTGATTCTCGAGTTGCAAATTGTGCATCGTGCCACGGAGTTCATCGAATACTACAAAGTACAGATTCAACTTCAGCAATTCACCCCGAGAATCTACAACACACTTGCGGAGAATGTCATCCTGGTATTTCTGAAGAATTAGCCGCAAGTCCAATTCATGGAATCGCTGGGAAAGGACTTCGCACACCAATCGCTGGAATTATTGAAGACATATATATTGCTGTTATTTTATTCACAATAGGATTTATGCTTATCCACTGGTTTTTAGATTTAACAAAACAAATTAGAAAATTTATGAAAAAACCTCAAGTCCGACGAATGACACCACACGAAGTATGGCAACATACTTCTTTGATGCTCAGTTTCACTGCATTGGTTATCACAGGTTTTGCTCTAAGATTTAGTGAATCGTGGATTGGTAAAATCTTTTATGCAATGGGTAGTTTTGAATTTAGAGGTCTCATTCATAGGATTTCTGCTGTTATTTTTATTATTACTATCATTTGGCATATTCTATTTCTCTTATTTACTAAGAGAGGAAAAGAATTTTTTTGTGATATGATGCCGGAATGGATTGACTTTAAGCAATTTGGACAGCGTATTTTGTACTATATTGGTAAACGACAAAACCCACCTGCATTTGGTAGATTTAGTTATGTTGAAAAAATAGAATACTGGGCATTAATTTGGGGAACTGCTGTAATGATTATAACCGGATTATTGTTATGGTTTGATAATTACTTCATTCATTTTCTACCAAAAGGAGCGTTGGATATTGCATTAGTTATTCATTATTGGGAGGCTTGGCTTGCAACTTTAGCAATACTTGTTTGGCATTTATATTCAACAGTTTATAGTCCTGATATTTACCCAATGAATACTTCCTGGATAACCGGTACAATGGCAGAAGAACATTATGCTCACGAACATCCTGCACACCTTGAAGAAGCTAAAAAAGAAACCGAAAATTATCTCAAAAAAGAAATGAAAGATATGGTTACCTATCATACTCGCGAAGAAATGATAAAAAAAGTAGCGCAAGAAGAAAAAGCTGAAGAAAGCGGTGATTAGTTAATTGTTGATAGCTATTGGTTAGGATTTATGTAGAGTTATTAAACAAACTAAAACTCTAATGTAAATCCACCAACCGGAAATGTTTGATATTGCCATACTTTATCTTTGGTGCCATCAGAATTATAACTGTAATCCCAAATATTATTCCTATTGTAAATATTCATTACATCAATAAATGTAACTAGATTCACCTTTTTGAAATGGTATCTCCGTTGGAATAAAATATCAAACCTGTGGTATTCAGGAAATCGATTTGTATTCCATTCTACATTTTCATCAACAAGCCATCTCATTGTTGCTTCATCATAATCTTTTTTTGTAAATGGGCGACCTGAATTATAGCCAAATCTAAAACTCAGTTCAATCTCATCGGCTAAAGGGTTTATCATCCCAAACACACTAGAAAACACTTTATACAACGTTTTTTGTTTCAAATCATTATACCATTGTTCTGTGTGGAATTTCTTTTTCCAACCACCAATTATAGTAAGTTGATGTCTTATATCAAAATCCCAATCATACCAATTATCACCTGGATTTGCATCATCCAATTCTGATGCACCAAATATATTTCTCACATCTGAAGCTTCTGAATGACTCCAAGCATAGCTGATTAATCCGTGCCAATTATTCATCATTTTCTTTTGGACGAAAAATTCAAGACCATAACTTCTTGCTTTTCCTTCATTTAACCATTCATTCAGATGTTCCTCTACAATCTCATCACTATTATGAGACCAATAGTATTGAGTCGGAATATTTTCATGTTTTTTATAGTAAGTTTCGAGAGATAATCTTAAATCAGAATCTAAATAATGCTCATACCCTAAAATTATTTGGTCAGAGTATTTTGATTTCAGATATCTGTTTTTCTCATCCCTAAATACTAAATAATTAGGAGGGAATTGGTAATGTCTTCCAATTCCAAAATGAATGGTTGAAATTTGATTGATTCCAAACTCAACATTGGCTCTTGGTGAATAAACGGATTCTTTAGTTTCTGTAAAATAATCTGTTCTAAGTCCAAATCTAAAATTTAATTTATTCAAAACTGATTTATGAAATTCAATGTAATGTGCAAATTTATAGGCGATATCATCGGAGATAAAATCCCATTCAGGAGTTGTTTGTGCAAATCCAGTTACAACAGGTTCGGTTATTTCATCGAGTGCAGAGAAATCCCATTCATTTCCATTCCAAAAACTCGTATCATAAGTCCAAATAGTATCTGCATCTGCCCATTGGTCAAAACCAACATCCAACTGTTTTGCAGATAACCCTGTAAGCATCTCAAATCCTATAAGTTTGAATGTCCAATCAGATTTTAAAGTATTTTCAAAATTCAAATTATTGCGTGTAAAATATTTTTGTTCTGTATCCCCATTCCTATAAACCATAGTATTTTGGTCTAACTTGACTGATGATAAAGTGGTAACACCATAACCAATTTTACCGAGTAGTGTCCGCAAGGATAATCCAGCAACATCGGTTCTACTTTTCCAATCAACATTTTCAGCTCCTTTAGAAACCACTTCATTTTCACCTTTGATATGGATTTCATCAAATGCTAACAAATAATTAAAAGTTAATCTGTTCATTTGAGATAAATCATATACCACTTTTGCTTGATGGCTTGAATATTTCGGAACTGCTGTCATACCCAAATTCTTAACAACTAAATCAAGGTAACTCCATTTACTACTCGCCATAAACGAGCCTTTTCCACCAATTGGACCTTCAAAATTAGTCCCTGCACCAGACATTGATAAATCAAAATCATACTCAAATTCTTCGCGAGATCCATCTCGTAAAGTAATATCCATTACGCTACTGGCTTTGTCTCCATACTTCGCTGAAAATGCTCCCGGAGTGAATTCAATTTCACGAACAAACGCTGGATTGATCATATTCACAGGTCCACCACCTGCACCTTCAAAACCAAAGTGATTAGGATTCTGAATTTCAATATTATCGAGTAAAAATAAATTTTCTCCAGGTAATCCACCGCGAGAGATAATCTCATTCTCTTGATCTGATGCTGTAGTTACTGATGGTAAAGATTGTACAACTCTCTGTATATCGTATGCTCCACCAGGATCACTTTTGATTTCAGCTAAATCCACATGCATAGTGGAAACCGTTGAGCTTTTTGATCGAGTAAATGCTTTGCTTTTGACTTCAACTGTTTCACCTATTATTGGCTGAACATCAAGCTCAGCAATAATATTGATTGGTCTCGCTGATGTTACAGGGATATTCAGAAAGATTCTATCTTCATATCCCATCATACTCACCCTGAGGTGCTGTGTCCCAATCGGAATTTTATAGAGCCTGAAGTTTCCGTCCAAATCTGAAGCAGTTCCGATACCTAATTTTTCAATTATGATATTTGCACCTGGTAATGATTGTTGAGTGGCTTTATCCAAAACAGTTCCAGAAATGATTCCGTTTGTCTGAGAAAACAAGCAATGTAATAAAATGAAAAATAATAGAAGTTTGTTAACTTTGATAGGCATATCTATCCCTTAACTGTTACATCCCGCTTTATAGTTTTTTATGAGTTTATTATTCAATTTGATAAACT
>CAZSJY010000060.1:0-11337 GCA_964607375.1 uncultured bacterium | reverse complement strand
TTGATTGATAATTTACCTCTCTTGGGGTGTCCGATAAAATGTAGGAAGTGCAAACAGCAAGGGATGGAATAAAAATAGCCATAGAATAAAACAAGTAAAACCACCCGTATAGAGTTCTTTCATAACCAATAGAAAATGTTAGCCCCAAAATATTATCAAATAGCATAATGATCAATATAAAAAACACATTAATAAGTGAGAACATCTAATATTCTTTTCTTTGTGCTCGCCCATTAAAATTAGCATAATTATCTAGAACTACTTTCAAATACCATTCCATATATACCTCCTTATATTTTAACACTTACCAGACAATCAAGTTTCATCAAATTGCCTATTTATAAGTTTTGAAAGTACCGAGCTTATATCTTGTCCAATAATCATTTAGTCTTTCTTTTACTTCCGGTAGTAAGAACATTGCGGCGATAATATTCGGAAATGCTGCTGATAGAATCATCATATCTGAAAAATCTAACACATTACCTAATTTTGTAATTGAACCGAAAAATACACAGAACAAAAATAGTCCTTGATAAAGTGGTTTTGTTCGTTTTCCGAACAAGTAAATCCAGCCCTTATCACCATAGTAATACCACGAAATCATAGTGCTATAGGAAAATAAAAATACAATGATTGATAAAATCAACGGGAACCAACTAAACACAGAACTAAATGCTACAGAAGTAAATTCTGCACCACGGTTAGCTTCTTTTAATTTTTCTTTTGCAATAGCCAAATCATCAGCTATTACTTTACTCTCAGGTTCATTTGCATTTTTGAGTAATTGTTCAGTTTCATAAACATTTATTTTTGCTTTATTGTAATTTTGAAGCAGGTTGTTATTGTCCATTGTAATTAGTAATACAGAAGCAGTCATAAAGCATATTACTATAGTATCAATAAAGGGTCCAATCATTGCAACGAGACCCTCTCTTATTGGTTCATCTGTTTTTGCCGCAGAATGTGCAATCGCAGCCGATCCAACCCCTCCTTCATTACTAAACACAGCTCGTTTAATACCAATAACTAAAACTCCGAGAACACCTCCATAAAATGCTTGTGGACTAAACGCTTGAGTAAAAATAGAGTTTATAACTCCGGGTAATTTATCTAAATTAGAAAAAATTATAAAGAGTGATGCACCGCAATAAATCAATATCATGCTTGGAACGATTTTCTCAGTTGCTTTGCCGATTCGTACAATTCCACCTAAAATTACTAATCCTACAAGAGCAGATAGAATTATACCATATAACCAACTATTTTCTGCAAGTAAGGGGACTTGTGTTGCTACCAACTCATACGACTGGTTTGCTTGGAACATATTTCCTCCACCAAAAGCTCCTCCAATAATAAATAGTGCATAGAGAGCTCCTAAGAATTTTCCCAATTTACCAATTGCTCCACCTTTCGCACCTAATCCCATGCTTATGTAGTACATTGGTCCACCGCTAACAGAACCTTTTGAATCAATTTGTCGGTATAACTGTGCTAATGAAGCAGATACAAATTTGGCTGACATACTAAAAACTGCAATTGCCATCATCCAAAAAACTGCTCCAGCACCGCCTTGTGCTACTGCAATTGCAACACCAGCAATATTTCCTAAACCAATAGTTGCGGATAAAGCAGATGTGAGTGCTTGAAAATGACTTATTTGACCTTTGTCTTTTGGATTATCATATTTACCACGAATGATATCTATAGAATGTTTCAAACCCCTTATATTTATAAATTTGAAATAAAAAGCAAATGTGATAGAACCAACAACAAGCACCAAAACAATTAATGGAAATCCAAAAACATTATAAAAAAGCACTTTGGCTAAGTATTCAACTAATAATCCAAAAGCACTGTCTATATGCTCTAAAATATAATTCATATCTACCCTTTTCTAATTCAAGTTAATGTGTGCATCGAGTACGGAGTCAATTCTGTGGATACAATCATGTAAATGTGCACGAGTATATTGATCTAGTTGATTGTTTTTTAGAGAGGAGTTAATTTCAACCTTAAGTGTGTTCAATATTTCAAAAGATAAAGCTACTGCATCTTTAGGGAACTCATTCTCTTGTAAAATCATATCATATAGTCGGTTTAGGAAAATTCGTTGAAGTTCTCTTCGAAAACTATTAATATTTTTAATTTTAGGTAATTCACTCCAAACAGAATTTTTTACACTTAGAAAAAGTTCAGACATAGTAAATACTTCTTCATTCTTTAGAAATCTGACTTCGTTGTTTTGAATTCGTTCTAGTTTTTTATTATTGAAAATATAAAATATTGTTGTTGTTTGAAGTGCCTTTACTTTTTTATGAATCGGATAATCCAAAGGATTAGCATTTGGAATAGTTCCCTTAATTCCTCTTATTCGTTCTGGTGCAAGTTTATTGAGAAGTTCTGGTGAAAAATTGAACACATCTTTATCAAAAATAAACTTATCTATAAATTCTAATGCTCGTCTTTGGTTTGTTGCTTCTACTATTTTCATTGGTGGTTTTTGATTATCATCTAAGATATGATGACGACTATGATAAATTCCTCCGATGTATTTTGTTACATTTCCAATAGCTCGAAAATATTCTCCAAATCCCTGTTCAAAAACTTTTCTTAGCCGAGGGTATCTTATAGAATTCTCCTCAAAATTAACCAATAAACTATCCCAATATTCATTGACTTTATTAAGTTGAAATGTATGAAATGCTATTGGATCATTAGTTAGGTCTCTTTTGCTGATTAGAGGATCTATATTACGAGAGCCGTAAGAATCTTCATCAGTTCCATAAGCTAATTGAGGATCAACAGAATGTTTAGCAATATTGTTTAAGAATTCTGGTTCACTTAATTTGGAGTTATTTGTTTGTATCGAATAACCATATTCAATAGCCCAATAATCATATTTTCCTAAACGAGTTTGAAAATATGTGGTTCCACCATCAAGAAGACTTATTGCATTGTAATCCATTACTGAACTTGTTGTGCCGAATGTTTTAGTAAATTCAGGATTTGCTACCTCTTCAATTGAATAAGCAGAACTCGCCTTAAAATTGTGCCTTAATCCAAGTGTGTGACCAACTTCGTGAACAACTAAATCAACGAGTGCATCATGGATAAACTGATCGAGGCTTGTCTTTAAATCGTTTGTAAATCCACTTGAAACCATGCTGCTCAAAGCAAATGCCATTTGTTCTTGTAGATTATCAGCATAAGCACAATGATGGTTATCTTCAGATTCTGTAGAAGATAGATCATCGATAATTGGAGAAACAAATTCTTCAAACTCATTATAATAAAATCTGACAAAATCTGCACTAATACGAATATCAGCATCATAAATTTCACCGGTATATGGATTTGCACGAGATGGACCAACAGCATAAGATGCACCCGGTTGGATAATCCACCTTATTGTACTATAGCGAGAATCTGCAGGATCCCACTCTGCGTCATCAGCCATTTGTTTCACAACAATAGCATCTCTAATTCCTATTTTTTCGAAGGCTGAATTCCACAAAAGAATCCCTTCTCTAACGGCATCTCGGAATTCTATTGGAACGGTGTTTTCTATCCAGTAAACAATTGGCTTTATTGGTTTTGATAGTTTCAATCTAGGATTAGCTTTTTCTATATTCCACCTATTGATATATTGCACTAAACCACTTTCTTCCAATGTGTTGGTATAATCAACATAAGAAGTTGTGAAGTATCCAATTCGATCATCTGACAATCGAGGTTTAAAATTACTATTTTGAATTTTAGACAAGCTAATATGATAACGATTAAGCATACTCCTCGAGCTTGGAAGTGTGTAAACTCTGTTGGGTTTTCTAGTTTTCATATGGAGGACAACATCAATTTCAGTATTATTAGGGAAAGATTTTAGTTCATTGTAATAACTATTACTTTTATCTAAAGTAAAGTTTTCATTTGAACGAGCAGTAAACTCAGTACTTTTCATAAATAGATCTGCAAGATCTATCAAAATATTACCGTTTTTGGGATGAGTACTTTTAATTGAAGCTGATCCCATAAGAGAGTTTGATAAACTATTTTCCAACGAGTTTGAAATAGCAGAATTTTCATCTGCTCTAAATTTCACATTCACATTTGTAAACTGAATTTGATTTCCCACTTTTTTAAACATAAAAGGAAATGTATTCATCATAGAACTTGCGTCCATAGAATGAGCATCACCTGTTTGACGAGTTACATTTGATAAATATACTATTTCAAGTTGTTCAGGTTTTATTGATAAGTATGCTTGATTTTTCTCTTTATCCCAATAAATTGTGAACATCCCGTCAATTTTGGGAAAGTCCTTAATAACGGTTTCAAAATCATCTGTTTTATCTTTTTTTGAAAGAACCTTTTTAGATTTCTCAGTCTTTGTGTTGTTAAACAGAAAATCTGTGTCCAAATCACGAAATGGCTTGGCAATAATTAGTGATAATATAATATTTGCAATTAGTACTCTAACTAAAATAGAATTATCCATATTTTGATTATCTCCGATTTAGATTACTTTCAGGCAATATATACCCAAAATATTGTTAGAGAAACTACAAAAGATAAATGGAATGGTTGAATAGGAAAATTCTATGAATTATCTTGTTCCAATTGTAACAAAAACTTTTTCATCTTCAAACCTCCACCGAAACCACCAAGCGAACCATTTTTCGCAATTACACGATGGCATGGAATAACAAGGGGTAAAGGATTAGTAGCATTTGCAGTCCCAACAGCTCGTACTGCTCTAGGTTTGTTTATTAGTTGTGCAATTTCTGAATAAGATGCCGTTTTACCATAGGGGATTTTTGCAACTTCACTAAGAACATTTTTGCGAAAATGAGTGTTAAAATGAAAAATCGAAAACGAGAGATTTTGAATTTTACCTAAAAGATATTCATGAATTTCAAATTCAGCGTGTTCTGTCAACTTTGATGAACGGATAAATTCATCGCAATGTAAATTATTTTTACACCAATTAAATGTGGAATTTAAGTCGTCTCCAGGTAGAGCAACATGACAAATCCCCTCACGGACAGCTGTTAATGTAATTTTCCCAATAATAGAATCAAATTGTGAGTATTGAATCATTTATTTTGAGATAATTTGATTTCGTTCTGGTCCTATTGAAACTATTTTAATCTGTGTTTCCATCAATTCAGATAAATAGCTGATGTATTCCTTTGCTCGGAGAGGTAATTCGTTGAAATGTTCAACATTATTAGTTGATTGATTCCAACCGGGGATTGTTTCGTATATTGGCTGAATTTCATCTAAACGATGCATTACAGAAGCTATGCTTTTAGTTCTTTTCCCTTCAATTTCATATTCTACACATACTTTTATTTTTTCAAATGAATCAAGAATGTCAAGTTTAGTTAGTGCAACTTCTGTAAATCCATTTACTTGACAACTATACTTTGCAGCTACGCCATCAAACCATCCACACCGTCGAGGTCGTCCAGTTGTTGCACCAAATTCATTTCCTACTTTACTGAGTTTTTTCCCGTCATCATCAAACAATTCGGTAGGAAATGGTCCTTTTCCAACACGAGTTGTATAAGCCTTTATGATACCGATATTACGATCAATTTTAGAAATGGGAAGTCCAAGACCTGTTGTAATTCCACCAGTTGTTGGATTTGAGGATGTTACAAAAGGATAAGTTCCGTGATCGATATCTAATAAAGTTCCTTGTGCACCTTCAACTAAAACATTGATTCCATTATTTATTTGTTGGTGTAAAAGAGAAAATGTATCACCCACATACGAAGAAATCTGTTTAGCTGATTTATAAAATATCTCCAATTCGCTCTGAATAGAAGATGGATCAATATCGACAAGTTCATTGTTTTTCTTTGCCATATTTAATCTGTCATTAATTTTTTCTTTTAAAGATTTGATATTTAACAAATCAAATGCTCTAACTCCAATCCTGTTATATTTGTCAGCATAAGTTGGTCCGATCCCCTTACAAGTTGTTCCAATTCTATTATTAGTTGCAGTTTCAGTAGCTTTATCGATTGCTTTATGTATTGGAGTAACGATGCTCGTGTTGAGTGCAATATGAATTCTGTTTTCTGTTTTTATATTTAAATCGTTTAACATTTCCATTTCTTCAACTAAACCAACCGGGTCTAAGACCATTCCATTTCCCATAATAGTAATGCAATCAGGTCTTAATATCCCTGATGGTATTTGATGTAAAACAATTTTTTGTTCACCAATGTAAACGGTATGTCCAGCATTAGCACCACCTTGATATCGAGCTACAATTCCTACATTTTCACTAAGGAAATCAACAATTTTTCCTTTACCTTCATCGCCCCATTGTCCACCGATAACAGATGTAATTGACATTTATTTATCTTTCTCTTAAAATATTATTCAAAATTTACATAAAAAAACTCCGAAGAAACTCGGAGTTTTTAAAGAAGTACTATTAATTTCAATTTGTAATTTATTTTTTCCTTGCAATTTTTCTACCTGCCCGATTTTCAAAATAAATCATTACCGGACTTGCTACATATAGTGAAGAATAAGTTCCAATCACCACACCTACAATCAAAGCAAAAGCAAACAATTTGATTACTTCACCCCCTAGGATATAGAGAAAAACAACAACAGCAAGGGTAGTGAATGAAGTAATGATTGTTCTACTCAATGTTTCGTTTAGGGATATATTTACTATTGGTTCCAATTTTTCTTTAGCGTATAGTTTGATGTTTTCCCTAATCCTATCGAATACTACAATAGTATCATTAAGCGAATAACCTACAATTGTCAAAAATGCTGCTACAATGGCTAAATTAATTTCCATTCCTAATAGTGAGAAAATTCCAAGTGTGATCAGAATATCGTGAATCAAAGCTGCAACACTTCCTAACGCATAATAAAAATCAAACCTAAATGCAATGTAGATGAGAATCAATATTAAAGCGACAACAACAGCATACACTGCATCGGACCTGAGTTCCTTCCCGATTTTAGGTCCGACAACCTCTACTCTTCTTGTATCAAAAGTTTTCGGAGCAAAAGCTGTTTTTAACTTCTCTTGTAATTCGGTATTTGAACCTTCAAAAGCAGTTTTGATTAAAATTTCTTTATCATCACCGATAGTTGAAATCTCAAAATTCTCAAAATCATTTTGAGTTAATATTGTTCTAAAGTTTGCTATATCAACAACTTCTTCAAACTTTAACTGGACTACAGTTCCTCCTGTAAAGTCTATAGCTAAAGCAGGTCCGCCTTTGGAAATTAAAGATATTAAACCTGCAACAATGAAAATTGCTGAGATAATACTTGCAATTTTTCTGTGCCCTACAAAATTGATTTTTGTTTTCTTAAATATTTTCATTTTTAGATACTCAATTTAGTTAATGGTTTTTTACTACAGAACAGCATTAAAATTGTTCTGGTTACAAATATCGCGGTAAACATTGAACAAATGATACCAACACTTAGAGTGATTGCAAATCCTTTAATTGGACCAGAACCTATCCAAGCTAATACAAACGCTGCAATTAGTGTAGTTACATTTGCATCGAGAATTGTTACAAAAGCTCGTTCATAACCTGAATCAATAGATGCACGAACAGTTTTTCCTTTAGTAAGTTCTTCCCTAATTCTTTCAAAGACAATTACATTTGCATCTACTGCCATTCCAATTGTTAAAATCAGTCCAGCTATACCGGGTAATGTTAATGTAGCTTCTAGTAATCCCAATACAGAAATAACAATGAATAGATTTAGGATTAGAGCCGTATTTGCTAAAAGTCCAGATGCATTGTAATATAGAACAATAAATACAATTACGAACAGGAATCCATAAAACATAGCTCTTGCACCAGAATTAATTGAATCTTGTCCTAAAGATGGACCAACTGTCCGTTCTTCAATAACATTTACAGGAGCTGGTAGTTTACCAGCCCGTAGAACATTAGCAATGTCTTTTGCTTCTTCGATATTATCTAGTCCACTGATTTGAGTTCTACCTCCTGGGATTCGGTCTCTAATTACAGGTGCCATATATACTTTCTTGTCTAAGATAATGGCTACTTTTCTGTTGATATTAGCACCGGTAAATCTGCTCCAGGTTTTTGCTCCACTAGCATCCATGGTTAAATTGACAACTGGTTGACCAGTTTGATCAGACCCTACTCCTCCAACTGTAGCTCGAGCTTCTGTTACTACTCCCCCAGTAAGAATTGGATTTGCGTTTAGATAATACAAATTTCTGTATTCTACTAAAGATCCATCTTCTGTGGTTGCGCTCATAATTCTATTACTCCAACGGAATACTGCATCTTTGGGAATTAAATTCTGCACATTATCTTTTTCTAACAATTTTTTAAATTTATTGTAATCACCAGACAAAACCCCGATACCATTTGGAAAAGCTTTTAAGTACCCTGAAAATGGTTTCTCTTTTAACAGTTCTTCGGGAGTTGAAATTAAATTAATCTCTTCCTCGCTATCGCTTCCTGAAATCAGTTTATCTAGTTCAGTCTCCGTAGTGTCGATTTCTGTATCTTCTGTAACTATATTTTCTTCAGTTACTATTTCAGGTTCTTCAATTATATTTGAAGCAATCAAAGAATTATCAATATTTTCAAAAATAGTTTGAAGTTCTGTATTATCTCTAACAAGAGCAAACTCTAAAAGAGCTGTTCTTTGAATAAGAATTCTAGCTCTTTCCGGGTTTTTAACTCCTGCTAGTTCAACAATAATTCTGCGTTTTCCGGATTTTTGAATATTAGGTTCTGAAACACCAAATTCATCAACACGATTGCGAATAATCTCCAAAGCACTCTGAATAGCATTTTCACCTTGGTTTTTAAGTTCAGTAATGACACTTGCATTATCTTTTCCTGTTAAATCATCAAGACTTGAGTAATATCTAATTAGAGAGATACCTTCAGTATAATTTTTGAATTCGTCAAAAAATTCAGTACTGTTTTCTATAGTAGCTTCTTCTGATTTTTTAATTGCTTCAAGTAACTCGCTACCAGCAGGATCAGCAAGCTTTTCCATCAAAACAGGTATATCCACTTCTAAAATGACATGCATTCCACCCTGAAGGTCTAATCCTAGATTTATTGAATTTTTGTGTAGTGATTTTAGTTTTTTGGGATTATCAAGCTCCATTTGAGATATTTCATCGTCAGACATTGTGTAATATTCGTATGTTGGCCATATTTGATACGCTGCAAATAGCAGAACAACGCCAATCAAAAACCACCTTACTCCTAAATTCTTTAACATATTTTTTCTTTCTTATTTTCTAATTAAGATAAATTCAAACTACAAAATTTGAGTTTAAAAAAGCTCGCCAATTTAAAGCGTTAAGTTAATTGGTTCAAACTGTTGTTTTAAAAAACGGTGAAATAGCCATATCTGGCCAAAACAAGTAAATCATATAATTTCAAATCCTTTTCTTGTATAAACACTAAAAGAAAAAGTAAATTTAGGTCGTAACTATTACAAGGGTTTCTAAAATAATGAAGTATGTTTTCGCTTTAATTTTGTTATCAATTGGTTTTGCTCAACAAATTGAATATCCAAATGAGGAAATTATTAAACTTGGTTCCGACTGGTATAAAGCAACAGCTTGGGTAGAATTTCATAACGATTTAACTCCAGCAATCGCATATGAGAATGCTGTAAATCAAGCACTTAAAAACATAATTGAATATACTTCAGGAATAGAAATAAAAAGCACATCCCTTTCTATAATGGCAGAAACTAATATGCAAACAGATATTGACCATTTTAGTCAGCTAATTAATGCAATGAGTAATGGGATTGTTTTAGAAAAAGAAATCCTCTCTAATGAAACCAAAATAATAGATGATAATCTTATAAGTGTTGTTACTCTTAAAGCGAAAATTGGAAAACTTGTAGGTGAAAGTGATCCATTTTTTAAACTGAAAGCAACACTTAATAGAGAAAATTACCAACATGGTGATGAAATGATAATTGATATTAATTCGAGTAAAGATTGTTTTATTTATGTTTTCAATATTCTCTCTGATGAAACAGTAAGTGCATTATTGCCAAACCAATACATTTCTGATAATTTTCTTAATAAAGGACAAACATTGATAGTGCCTACTGAAAAAGGTAAAATTACAAAATTTAGAGTTGATTTACCCAAAGGCAAAACGAAAATAACTGAAATGATTATGGTTTTAGCTATTAAATCTGATAAAAAAACAAAAAATAAAAATTTTGATTTAACAATGGGAAGTTATAAAATGGCAATAAAAGAACTAATGGAATTTATAATGGGTTTCCCACGAGACAGAATTGAACAAGTAAGTTTACCGTATGTGGTAATGAGTAAGAAATGAAAAATAGGGCTCAACTTTTGGTAAGTTGAGTAACAGAAAGTAACACAATTTACCAAATTGTAAATAGAAAAATGACGAATATAAATAATCTAAAATTTAAGAAACATTATAAAAGGAACCTTCCACATTTTCAAAATGAAGGTGGAACTTATGCGTTATCCTTTAGATTATCCCTTAGTTTACCCCAGTATATTATCAATGAGATGAAACAGTCAAAAAACTATTACAAAGAGAATCTGAAAAAGATAATAAAAGAGAATGTAGAGAAATTTAAGAGAGAATTTTATCAAAGATATTTTGAAAAGTTTGATGATTTTTTGGATAGATATGACCATCCTGATAATTATTTGCGAAACCGTGAATGTGCACAGATAGTTGCTGACACTCTACATTATTGGGATACTAAACGATATCATTTATTTGCATATTGCATAATGGCAAATCACGCTCATTTATTGATAAAGCCATTAATCAGAGAGAAAGATGAATACTTTTCACTAGCTACGATTATGCACTCAATTAAACGGCACACAGCTTTTGAATGTAATAGATTTCTAAACAGATCAGGTCAGTTTTGGTTGCACGAATCCTATGACCATGAAATTAGAAATGAAGATGATTTTGTAAATCAGTTAAACTACATCAAACAGAATCCAGTTAAAGCAAGACTGGTCAAAGATTGGAAACAATGGGAGTTTACGTATGTCAATGATGAATATCCCAAAAGTTGAGTAACAGAAAGTAACACAATTACCAAATTGTAATGTAATGGCTCAACTTTTGGTAAGTAACAGAAAGTAAGACAATTTACTAAATTGTAATGTAATGGCTCAACTTTTGGTAAGTTGAGTAACAGAAAGTAACACAATTACTAAATTGTAATGTAGGGCTCAACTTTTGGTAAGTAACAGAAAGTAAGACAATTTACTAAATTGTAATGTAGGGCTCAACTTTTGGTAAGTTGAGTAACAGAAAGTAA
>CAZSJY010000059.1:0-11627 GCA_964607375.1 uncultured bacterium | reverse complement strand
GCTGGTGGTTTTATAGGTTCTCATTTAACTGAAAGATGTGTTGAATTGGGTTATGATGTAAAAGCATTCATTCATTATAATGCTAATAATCATTGGGGTTGGTTAGAGTCATCTGAAATCAAAAACGATGTAGAAATAGTTTCCGGAGATATTAGAGATTTTGATTCTGTTTACAGCGCAATGCAAGGTGTTGATACTGTATTCCATCTTGCTGCGTTGATTGGAATTCCTTATTCTTATGCTTCGCCTTTAGCCTATATAAGAACAAACATCGAGGGTGGGTACAATGTTTTACAATCTGCGAAGATGTTAGATACTCAAAATATATTGATGACTTCAACTAGTGAAACTTATGGAACAGCTCAATATATACCAATTGATGAACAACATCCTAATGTTGGTCAATCACCATATTCAGCAACAAAAATTTCATCTGATCAAATTGCCTTGAGTTATTGGTTGTCTTTCAAATCTCCTGTGAAAATTGTTAGACCGTTTAATACATTTGGTCCGAGACAATCTTCAAGGGCTGTTATCCCTGCTATAATCAGTCAAGCTCTAGCAGATGAAAAACAAATTAAATTAGGAAGTTTATCTCCTACAAGAGATTTTACTTTTGTTAAAGATACTGTGGATGGATTTATTGAAATTTACAAATCTGAAAAATTGTTTGGTGAAGTAACCAATATCGGAACGAATACAGAAATAACAATTAGTGATTTAGCTATAAAAATATTCCATCTATTAGGTAAGAAGGATCTTCTAATACAAGATGATGATAAGAGAGTTAGGCCTGAAAATAGTGAAGTCCAAAGATTATACTGTGACAATACAAAATTAATTGAGTTTACAAACTGGAAACCTAAGTTTACTTTAGACAGAGGATTAATGGAAACAATTAATTGGATACAATCTAATCAATCTTTCTACAAAACTGAAATTTATCATGTCTGATAATTTTATTCCATTATCAATACCTCACATTTCCGGAAATGAATGGAAATATGTAAAGGAATGTTTAGATACAGGATGGGTATCTTCAGCAGGTAAATATGTAGATCTATTTGAAAAGGATGTCAAGCAATTTGTTGGAACTAAATATGCAACAGCATGTGTTAACGGGACATCTGCGCTTCAAATTGCCCTAAAAATTGTAGGTGTTAGAGCAAGTGATGAAGTCATCGTACCAACATTGACTTTTATTGCATCAGTAAATGTTATCAACTATTTAGGTGCAAATCCTATATTTATGGATTGTGATGAATTCTACAATATTGATATAGTTAAAACAATTGAGTTTATTCAAACTAATACTGAATTTCTCAATGGAGTTTCAATCAACAAAACTACTGGAAAACGAATTTCAGCAATAATTCCTGTTCATATTTTTGGAAATCCAGTAAACTTTGCAAATCTAGTTGAAATCTGCAAAGAACGAAACATTAAAATTGTTGAGGACTGTGCTGAGAGCATAGGTTCATACTATTTGGATTCAAAAAAGCAAACCGGTACAATTGGGGACATTGCGTGCTTCTCTTTTAATGGTAACAAATTGATTACCACAGGAGGAGGAGGTATGATTGTTACAGACAATAAGGAGTATGCAGAAAAGGCTAAGTATCTTACTACTCAAGCAAAAGATAATGAAATTGAATATGTTCATAATGAAATTGGATTTAATTTTCGTCTAACCAATATTCAAGCAGCCTTAGGAGTTGCTCAATTAGAACAGTTACTTAATTTTATCAAAATAAAAAGAGAAAATTATTTTTTCTTGAAATCACAAATAGATGAAATTCAAGGATTGAATTTAGCTAATATTCCAGAATATGCAGTATCAAACTGTTGGTATTATTGCCTTCAAGTTGATGGCGCAAATTATAGTATGAATCGAATAGAATTATTTGACTATTTATACTCTCATGGTGTGCAAACTCGACCTGTTTGGCTCTTAAACCACTTACAAAAGCCATACCAAAATTGTGAATCTTATAAAATTACAAAAGCACCTAAGTTACATAGCAATACTCTTAATATTCCGTGCTCTGTGAATCTATCTCAATATGAACTTAATAGAATTATTTGTTTATTACAGGAGGTAACTAATTGAAAATTCAACTTTTCATTAAGTATTTATTTGACAAATTATCAGCTTTAGTCGGTTTGATTATTTTATCACCAGTATTTTTTATTGTGAGTTTAATATTAAAATTACAAGGTGAAGATGTATTTTTTAAACAAAAAAGATTAGGACAATTTGGAGAAGAGTTCTTTGCTATTAAATTTACTACTATGCCAAAAGGTTCTGAAAAGCTTGGTTTAATTACAACAACCAACGATAGCCGACCTACTAAATTGGGTAAATTTTTGAGAAAAACGAAAATTAATGAGTTTCCTCAACTAATAAATGTTTTGAAAGGAGATATGAGTATAGTTGGACCAAGACCTCTAATTAAATCGCATATTTTGAAAATTGCATCTGAAGAACAAATAATTGATTATTATCAAAGACG
Source organism: uncultured bacterium (assembly GCA_964607375.1). GTDB lineage: Bacteria > Fidelibacterota > Marinisomatia > SCGC-AAA003-L08 > JACNLC01 > JACNLC01. Next base: position 9,114 of record CAZSJY010000059.1, on the reverse strand, counting down.
ACCTGGATTAACTGGCTATGCTACTTTAAAATACCATCACGAAGATAGGTTATTAGATGAAGCGAATAATCCACAAGAATATTATAAAGATGTTATATTTCCTGATAAGCTTTCGCTCGAAATTCAATATCATAAAGATTGGAATTTATGGGTAGATAGTAAAGTTTTGATAAAAACAATTATTACATTAATTAATGATATGATAAAATAGTGTAAATGTTAGATATGCTTAAAACAGTTTACAACAAATTGATAAGGTTATTTCTTAATCTAAAATGACTGTTTATTTTTATATCCTTATTCCATTACTATTAACGATGATTTTGATGCCTGTTGGTGTTAATGTATTAACAAATCTTAAAGTCATGGATTTACCAGATAAGCGAAAAGTACACGATCAACCTATTCCTAGCACAGGTGGAGGTGTTTTCTTTATCTCTTTTGTTTTAACAATTTTTTTCTTTTTCTTTTATCAATCAGCAATTGAAATTGATTTAACACTAAAAGCATACTTTGTAGGTGTTACTTTTTTGGTAATTATTGGTATAGTAGATGATGTTAAACCGGTTTCTGCATCTTTCAAGTTTTCTGCACAGTTGTTTGCTGGATTTTTGTTCACAAGTTTTACTAAAATCCACCACACCATTCCATTTTTTGGAGAATATCCCATAATATCTTTTGTTGTTGTAATTTTGTTTATTGTAGGCATTACAAATTCTATAAACCTTATTGATGGAATGGACGGTTTGGCAGCAGGAATAAGTATTATTGCGCTTGGCCTCCTCGCTTTTTTTCTAAATGGGACAATTTATTTGCCTTATGTCCTCATTATGATTAGTGTAATATTTGGATTTTTAAGGGCTAACACATTTCCAGCGATGATTTTTATGGGGGATAGTGGAAGTTATTTTATAGGATATTCCTTAGCGATTTTTAGTTTGGTTTCGGTTGATAAAAATCTGATTCCGATTTGGTTTCCAATAGTGATTTTAGCAATACCAATTTTGGATACTACTATTGTGTTTTTTAAACGAATTATTGAAAAGAGATCTATATTTTCACCAGACAAGAACCACCTACACCATAGATTCATTAAAAAAGGAGTTTCTCATAAAAATGCTGTATTTTTATTATATTCTTTACAAGCTCTAACAGCTATGATTGGTTGGGCAGTTGTTGTTGGTGTGTCAAAATATTATTGGTGGGCGTTAATCATTTTAATATTATTGACTTTACAACATGGATTTTTGATTCTCAGAGATGATGTTGGGAAAATAAAAGTAAAAAACCAACAATATTTTGTAAGGATATTCGATAGGTTTCCTCTTTTTAAAAGAGCGTATGTTTTGTATTTTCTTGTCTTTCTTGCTATCTTATCAGGAATGCAAATTCATCTTATTCAAAGTCTCACTGGTTCCGAAATTATTATAATATTTATCTCACTGATTACAGCATTTTTATTTATTGTAGATCATAATGTTGGTCGTTCTGCTAATGTTAGTATTGGTATGATTCTTTTAGCCGGCTTGACTATGATGTTAAGTTATCCAAACAATGGATTAGCATTAACACAGTTTGATAATTATGTGTGGATTTATCTTGTTCTGGGGGTGCTGCTTTCATCAATTGGGATGTATAAAAAGCGACACTATTTTGATTCACCAACCGAATACTTGTTGATAATTATATTGATTTTTGCTTCATTAAATACAACAATTGCAGGATTATCATATACTTCGTTACATTTAATCATCTTATTCTTAGTATACAAGATTCTCTTACAAGATGAATTTGTTCGTAAGAGTAATATTATTTATATTTTAAATATTTTAACATTTTGTATTATAATTTTGTTAAATTCAAACTAATTGGAAGGGGAGAGATTTGAGAATATTGATAACTGGTGGAGCTGGCTTTATTGGATCACATTTGTGTGAAAAATTACTGGAAGCAGGAAATGATGTTATTTGTTTAGATAATTTATTTACAGGTTCAAAGGATAACATTCGCCACTTGCTTGATAATGATCATTTTGAATTTATCCGTCACGACATTGTAGAACCAATTTTATTAGAAGTTGATCAGATCTATAATTTGGCGTGTCCTGCAAGTCCAATTCACTATCAGTATAATCCTGTTAAGACTGTTAAAACTTCTATAATGGGTGCAATCAATATGCTTGGATTAGCAAAGCGAGTAAAGGCGCGAATTCTACAATCATCAACAAGTGAAGTTTATGGGAATCCAGAAATTCACCCTCAGATAGAAGCATATTGGGGGAATGTAAATCCAATCGGAATTCGCTCTTGTTACGATGAAGGGAAACGCTGTGCAGAAACACTATTTTTCGATTATCATCGTCAAAACAAAGTAGATATTAGAGTCGCAAGGATTTTTAATACTTATGGGCCAAGAATGCAGCCGAATGATGGTCGAGTTGTAAGTAATTTTATTATACAAGCTCTAAATAATGCTGATATTACAATTTACGGTGATGGAAATCAAACAAGATCGTTTTGTTATGTTGATGATATGGTAGAAGGATTAATTAAGCTTATGGAAAGTGATGAGATTGGTCCTGTAAATTTGGGAAATCCAAATGAAATTACTATCAAAGAAATTGCTGGCAAAATTGTTTCAACGAGTAATTCTTCTTCAAAAATATCTTACAATGCGTTACCAGAAGATGATCCAGTAAGAAGACAACCAAACATTTCATTAGCAAAAACAAAATTGAATTGGGAACCGAATACAGATTTGGAGGTTGGTTTTCAAAAAACAATTAGCTATTTTAGAGGAATCGTTAATGAGTAAAATTAGCTTAACTATTACAATTTTCATTTCATTAATATTATCCCAAGGATTGACGGTTGATGAATCAAAAACTAATCTAATAAATTCAGAAATAAAATCAATCCAAAGCAGAACAATAGATGAAGAATTATTTATTTTTCCTGTTCGTGAAAAGGTTGCTCCTGAACAGTACATAAATCTATTAAGTGGATTTACAAGTAAAATATCAGCAGAACCTGTTTTAGCCATCAAGGGGAGTTCAGCAGGTTTTGAGATGGATTCACTTTATACTCCATCATCCGTATTGTGGATTACACCAGGTCTTAAAATATCATCCAACATTCCCATTATCAGTCCATTATCCAATGTTTGGTTTTATATATGGGGTAGATTTAACAAACATTCAGCTTATGGATTTGATGGAGGTCATCCTGAAAAATTTCAAAATGTATTTAAATACTCACCGATCCCAAACAGAGAATATTTAGTATCAACAAAATACCCAAATAATGGTATTGATTTTGACGAAGGTCAAGGTGGAATTGCATTGATATCATCCTCATTCAACTTAACTTTTGGGAAATTCAATTCTAGTTTGGGTCCTTTTTTCCGAGGAAATTTAAGCCTATCAAGAGAAATACCGAGTTTTCAACAATTTCGTATAAATGCCAAATTTGGTGATAAAATTATGTTCACTTATTTAGTTGGTTCTCTAACATCGGATGAATTGGATTCATCTTTGTTTAAGTATTTTGAAGTTGATAAGGAAGTAAACCGTTTACCTATGGTAACAAGAAATGTAGTTAACCATAGGTTGGATTTTCTACCAACAAATTATTTTAGAATTGGTCTTTATGAACAAGTTATTTCTGGAGGGAGAAATTTACCTATAATCTATTTGAATCCATTTACTCCATTCTGGTCAGCACAACATCAATTAGGTGATTTAGATAATGTTCAGATGGGCTTTGATTATGAATGGATAATTGCAAATTCTAGAATTTATGGTGCATTTTATATGGATGAATGGTCACCTTTCAAAACATTTGATAAAGAGAATAACCATAATTGGTTTGCTTGGCAACTTGGCGTTTCACATCTCATTAAAGACTATCTTCTTTTTAAAACCGAATATTCCAAATTATCACCCCAAGTTTATGCTCACAAATTTGATGTTAATTTACCAGAACATCATTCTGAACCCATCGGATTTTGGAGTGATGGTAATTCTGAAGATTTATGGATTGGATTGTTTTGGATAAACAATAGTTATACTTGCGAGATTTCTTATGAAAATACTCGTTTTGGAGAGAAAGTCTATTCAGGGGATATAGAATTTTTAACAGATGCTATTAAACGCAGAGTTGTTTATGGTGTGAAGTTTAATAAACAACTTCCGATGAATTTCAAATCAGTATTTTCTATTCGTTATCTAGATACTGCACAAATTTATAGAGAAGATAGGTTCGTCGATGTTCAATTGATTTTGTTATATAATATTCCAAAATAAAGCTTGTTGGATGATACTAATTTAACACATATTACAATGTATGAATTATTTATAAAAACTGTGAATAAATTGATTGGAGTTCTTTTAACTATGCGTTTTTCAGTATGTATTTTAATGATGTTTGTTAGCTTAAATTATCTGTTGAGTCAATCATTGGATGATATAAAAATTGCGAAAGATTTACAAGCTCAAGTGAAAAGTGGGAAAATATCTGCAAGTGAAGCAATAACAATTGCACGAGATATGGGTGCAACAGAATCTCAGATGGAAATGGCTGCAAAAGAGCTAAAACTTGAGGATCCAAAATCTACCCCTCCAATAGAATCATCAACAGTTACATCTAAGGTTCCAAAACAGAAAAAGTCGAAACCTTACATTAAACCATCCTCAATATCAAACCCTATACCCAAGGAAAAAATTGAGGTGTATGAAGTTGATAAGTTCAAAAATGAAGCATCTTTAGTGGCTGAAGGAAAATTGAAAAAAAAGACACTGTCTTATTTTGGTTATGATTTTTTTAAAGGAGCACCCACCAGTTTTCAACCCGTACAAATTGGCCCAGTCGATGATAACTACCAAATAGGACCCGGGGATGAAATTGTTGTCAATATTTGGGGAGACACGGAATTACGCTATGTAATTGAAATTTCAAGAGAAGGATTGATTTATATTGATAATGTTGGACAAATTGGTGTCAATGGATTAACATTAGAATCTTTGGAAAAAAAATTAAAATCATTCTTATCAAAAGTATATGAGAGTATATCACCCATCAGTGGTGAGCCAACGACCTTTTTAGATGTTACATTAGGAAAATTGAAGCCTATTACAGTATTTTTTATGGGAGAAATGAAAAAATTAGGTGCATACCAAGTCGATTCATATTCAACTGCATTTACAGCTCTCTATTATGTTGGCGGACCATCTATAAAAGGATCTTTGCGAGAAATTCAAATTATACGCGATGGAAAGGTTATTTCTACATTTGATTTATACGATTATTTGATGACAGGGAAACGAATTGATGATATTCGTTTACAAAATGAAGATCATATTTTTATTCCTCCTAGAAAATCAACCATTCATTTGACTGGAGAAATATTACGCCCAGGTATTTATGAATTAAATGAAGAGGAAACCCTAGATGATTTGATTAAATTTGCAGGAGATTTGTTAACAAATGCAGATTTAGATCGCGTTCAATTTGAACGCGTGATACCTTTTAAAGATAGAACGCATGAAAAAAATATTCGAACAGTAAAAGATTATACATTGACAACAAAAGATAGGAATGGAAATATAGAAATAAATTCCATCCAAATCGAGGATTTAGATGTTATCACAATATTCCCAGTACTTGACCTACAACTCGATTATGTCACCATTTCTGGAGCAGTACATCGTGAAGGTAAATATGCTCTTAAAGAAGGAATGACCTTAGCAGATTTAATTCATGTTTCTCAAGGATTTGAAAATTATGCGTATTTGGAAAAGGCAGACCTCACTCGAACATATCAGGATGAAACCACTGAACATTTCGATATCGATCTTACTTCATCTGATATTCATACGTTTCTATTAAATGATTGGGATCATTTGAGAATATACTCAATTTGGGATCTACAAAAAAAAGAATTTGCTACAATTTCCGGACATGTTTGGAATCCAGGAAAATATACTTTACACGATAGTATGTCTGTGTCAGATCTCTTGTTTAAAGCCGGTGGTCTTGATGACCCATATTTCTGGCAGGATACTTATCAAAAACGCGCAGATCTAATCCGATATAATGAAGATCAGTTGACAACTCGTATTATTCCAATTCATTTGGAAGAGCTTGTAAAGGGAAATAACCAAAAAGATATTCAGTTACACCATCGGGATAATTTAAAAGTATATGATATCGATGTTATTTTCACTCCTGAAACAGTAAAAATTTCTGGTGAAGTGAATTCTCCCGGAGAATTTAATTTAAATACAAACATGGGCATACACGATCTTATATTAAGGGCAGGTGGATTTAAGAAGAATGCTTATGTATATGAAGTTGTTGTTTTTCGTATAGATCCATTTAATGTTTCGGAAAAACAACTCTCAACTATTCATAAAGTAACAATGAAGCCAGATTTATTACTTGAAAATTTTGATTTAAAAAATGATTTTCAATTAGAAGATCGAGACCTTGTAGTAGTAAGAGAACATCCTGAATTTGAATATCAAAGAAATGTAACTATTTCAGGTAAGGTCTTATTCCCGGGTATTTATTCCTTGAGTCACAAACACGAAACCATTCGAGATGTTATTTCACGAGCAGGTGGGCTGAAGCAGGAAGCATTTATAGATGGAATCCAATTTACACGATTAGGAAAAAATATTACAGGAGATTTTAATAAAATTCTATATGGGGCATCCAGATACGATATTCCATTATTGGACGGAGACCAATTGTTCATTCCGGAAAAACCTGGTGTTATTGTCATTGAAGGACTTGTAAATAATCCGGGATTGATAAAATATCAAAAAGGATGGTCTTTGGCTGACTATATTGATTCAGCAGGTGGGTATCATACTAATGCAGACAAAAGTAATATTATTGTGTATTATCCTGGAGGTGAAGCAAAAAAAGATGGTTGGATTTTCTCACCAAAGATTTCTGAGGGATCACGAATTGTAATTGGTGCTAAAGAAAAACAAGAAGATATAGATTGGACAGAAATTATAAAGGAAACAGCATCTATTGCAGCAAGTGTTGTTACCATCATGTATATAATTTCGAAGTAGTTAATTAAATATTGAGTTATGTATAAAATAAATCAACAAATCATACAAGATGATGAGATAGATTTAAAAGTTCTTTTCAGTGTTTTATGGAGTAACAGAAAACTAATCATTAAAATCACAGGTATCATTACAGTACTTGGAGTCATCTATTCATTGATTTCTACACCACAATACTTGTCCACAATAAGTATGTATCCATCATACTCTGACGGTGGTAGTAGCTTGAGTCAACTTCAGGGAGTAGCTTCTTCGTTTGGAATAGATGTTGGAGGTACAGAAACTGCATTTCATGTCCCTGATATTGTTGGTTCTAGAAGACTGAAAACTAGAATCATTGAGAAGAAATGGGATTCATCAGAATTTACTTCTAAGATTAGTTTAATAACCTATTGGAAAATTAATGATCGTGGAATATCTTTAAATCCAATGTATTGGGTTAAAAGTTTATTGTCTGATGAAGATGTTGATCCATATCCTGATTGGCTTGAATCAGCATTGGAGATCATTTCTGAGAGAATATCAGTTTCTGAAGAAAAATCAGGATTAGTTGTTGTAAAAGTTTGGATGGAAGAGGCCAAACTTGCTTCTGATATAGCAAATTACATTTATAATGAAATAGTTGATTATACTACTACAGTGCATAATGCTCAAGCAAAATTGAACACAGAGTTTATTCACGAACGACAGAATGAAGTCAAAATCGCACTTTCATCTTCAGAGGAAACATTAAAACTATTCAGAGAGAGAAATAGAAACATTGTTGGGTCTCCCCAATTACAGTTAGAATTGGGTAGGTTAATGCGCGATGTAGATATTCAAACTGAAGTATTTATAACATTACAACAACAATATGAATTAGCAAGAATTGAAGAAGTTAAAGAAATGCCATCCGTTGTTATACTCGATTCAGCGAAGCCAGCTATTGAAAAAGATAAACCAAAAAGGAAGTTGATTGTTATCTTGAGTTTTTTACTGGGAGGAATATTCTCTTTAGGTACAGTATTAATCCAACATTCTATAAAGAGATTTAAATAATAAATGAGGAGTATTTTTTGGTTAAGTCCCAAACTAAAATAGGAATAACATTTAGCACTTTTGACTTAATACATCCAGGACATATTCTTATGCTTCAAGATTGTAAGACGGTTTGTGATTATCTTATTGTAGGAGTTCAATCAGATCCTACGATTGATAGAAAAAATGCTAATGATGAATATTCAAAAATATCAGGAAAGCCTAAAAACACCCCTATTCAAACCTTAGAAGAACGTCTTATTATGATTAGAGCAATCAAATTTGTTGATGAAGTTTTTGTGTATGATACTGAACAGGATTTATATAATTGGCTTAAAAATAATAAATGGGATATAAGAATTCTAGGTTCTGATTGGAAGGATAAAAATTTTACAGGTCATGACATCAAAGGTGAATTATATTTTCATGAAAGAGATCATGATTGGTCTACGACGGTTTTTCGTAATAGATTAAAAAATAGTTAAAATATAAAAGGAATTAAAATGTCAAATAAACTAATTAGCCCGCATGGTGGTAAATTAATTAATTGTTATTGTAATAGTACTGAATCAAATCAGTATAAAAATGATGCGGTTAATTACCAATCTTGGACACTTACAGATAGGCAGCTTTGTGATTTAGAGCTTATTTTAAATGGAGCATTTTCACCATTAGATGGTTTTATGAATCAATCATGCTACAACTCTGTATTAGAAAATAATAGATTGTCAGATGGTAATGCTTGGTCCATGCCAATTGTGCTTGATGTTAAATCAGATTTATCAGATAAAGTAGAAATTAAAGATAACTTGGCTTTGAGGGATAAAGAAGGTTATTTAATAGCTATAATTAAAATAAGTGATAAATGGAATTATGATAAGAATTTAGAGGCTGAAAAAGTTTATGGAACTACTGATATAACTCATACAGGGGTGAGATATTTATTTGAAAATGGAGGAGATGTTTGTTTAGGTGGAGAAGTTATTGGTATAGAACATCCTCATCATCATGATTTT
>CAZSJY010000058.1:1267-11904 GCA_964607375.1 uncultured bacterium | reverse complement strand
TAGAGTAAATGCGAAAATTTAGTAATTTTCTGAAATATGAAATTGTAGTTTCATAATATCCCACAGAGTGTAATAAATTTAATAAAGACGAAAGGAATGTTTATGATTTCAATAATCACGAATAATCGATTTCTATTGCACGATTCTGGGTTTGGCCATCCCGAGCGATCAGAACGCATAATTGCGTGTGTGAATGTGCTAAAATCATCAGATATTTCTTCTAGGTTAAGCTGGATAATACCTCGCTCGGCAGAAATCTCAGATATTCAAAGAGTACACTCGTCACAATACATTCAAAAGGTGAAAGAAACTTGTGAATTAGGAGGTGGCTATTTAGACCAAGATACTTACGCAGGAAAAGATAGTTATGAAATAGCGCTACTTAGTTCTGGTGCTTGGTTAGTTGGAGTTGATGAGGTTCTCGTTGATCAATCTGCATTTGTAATATCTAGACCACCAGGGCATCACGCCGAGTACAATAAAGCAATGGGATTTTGTTTATTCAACAATTGTGCAGTAGCAACATCCTATGCGATTGAAGAAAAAAATATTGACAGGGTTGCAATTTTTGATTGGGATGTACACCACGGAAACGGAACTCAACAAATTTTAGAAAACGAAAAGCGAGTTCGTTATTGTTCAATACATCAATCTCCACATTATCCTGGCACAGGAACAACAAACGAAACAGGAAAATATAATAATATCCTCAATATTCCTTTACCTGCAGGAACGGGAAGTGAGGAATATCTATCGGCATTCTTTGATAAAGTAATACCTTTCTTATGCGATTTTAATCCACAACTAATAATTGTTAGTGCAGGATTTGATGCACATAAAGACGATCCTCTATCAGAATTCAAACTAAAAACAGAAGATTTTGGTGAGATGGCAAAAGCACTTTTATCAATAAATCCACATATTTTGTTTGGACTTGAAGGAGGGTATGATTTAACTGCATTGGCCGAAAGTGTTTTAGAGGTGTGTAAGGCGGTTGTTTGATGTTTAACGAAAGGGATAGAATTTTGAAATGTATTTATGTAAACGGAGAAATTTATCTTTTAGTAGTCCATTAATTGGAATACATCAATCGGAACTTCTTCGTATGGGTGTGCTTTTTTAAGAGCTTCTACAACCGTTTGAATCATATCTGTTGCACAAACAAATTCAATTTTAACTTCACCAACCGTCTCAATTTTACCAATTTCACCAACAACCGGGTAAGCTCCATCCATTGGTAAAAAATGCCCATATCCTTTGCTTACAAAAGCACAGTACGAATAATTACCAATTCTTCCTCCACCGGCCTTACCAATTGCCATTCTAACATCATTTGCAGATTCTTCGGGACAATAAGTCTGTATTTTTACTACTCCACCTTGTTTCATAAAATTAGTTTCCAAATAAATTGTTTATCACTAACATCAAATTCCTGTTGAGTCCTCTTCATCCATTTTCTCAATTTCTGTTGGTGAAGGCTTAACTATCATCCCTATTCCTGTTTGTCCATCAATTTTAACTTTTAATGGGAAATCTAAGCTGATGAATTTTAAAAACTCGGTTTCCTTTTCAATTGTCAAACTATTTAGCCAATCCCAATCAAGAAAATCATTTGGATTTTTTTTGTTAATGGTAAAATAACCAATCCGTAGGCTTGTAACATTTTGAAAAAAGTGGCTTCCAAACGAAGGGTCAATATCGAAATCTTCTAGTCCAATTTCAACTATAACCTTTGCATTTGAAATTTGTTTCCATTGTACTGGAATTCCAAGCCAAGGGTCAGCAGTTCCCCATCGACCTGGTCCAATCAAAATGTATGGATTGCCAGAACCCAAAGTTTGATTAAATACACTAATTTGATCAGCTATTTTTTGCGTATTCGATTCATCAAATGCTTCTTGTTTTACAAAAACTATGTTATTTATATCATCAATTATTCCATTTCCGAGGGTTACACTGCTTTTCCCCAAAACTTCATTTTTAGAATAAAGTTTAATTTCGTCAGGTTTTAGAGAGCTTTCTATGACCATAGGCCTTATTTGCACCAAACAAAATTCAGGTGATTTTTCCTTATCATTCCAAAGATTGACGGCAAATTCAATTTCTACTGGACAACCAAGAGATACTTTGCTTATATCTAGAAGTTCATTAATGATATCCGAAAGAGGGAAGGATTCCCACTTAAGGATTGGAGCAAAAGTAACGACACGAACACCTTGATAACTAAGAGAATCTCGTAAGATTTCATCTTGAGTACATACAACACTAGCGACATTTTTTAGAGTTTTATCTACTTCAGCAGTTGCCAGTGTAAACTTCTTTAGATTTTCAGATTCACCATCGCGAAGAGAGTTTTTGTTGCAAGATAATTCCAAGGCGTAAAAGTGATTCTGAGAATTGTTAATTGTAGATTTAATCGAGTAAAATTGAGGTAGTAGAGATGGATATTTTGGAGAAAATCTTAGTGCTTTTTCACCCTCCACGATAGTTCTTCCTAATCCCAAAGCAACAAAAGCAATTCCTTCTTCTCTTTCCATATAAGAAACAGGGTAGTAATTGTAATTCTGTGCAACACCACTAAAAGAAGGATAAAATCTATTTTCGTGCTGTTGACCAACCAGTTCTTGAATAATTATTCCCATTTTTTCTTCTTCCAAACGCTGGATAGAGGTCTTCATTACTGACTTAGTCTCTTGTGAAAATGTTGAAGCATACACTCGCTTAACTGCTTCGCAAAGCTGACTTAAGCGTTCCTTGTCATTGGCAGAGCAATTTGATAACATAAAAGTTGAATACATTCCAGCGAGTGGTTGATATTGAGAATCCTCAAGCAAACTTGATGACCGAACAGCTAATGGATGGTCAACCTTAGACAAGTATTTTTTTAACGATTGAACTAATTTTCTGGTAAGACGAGATTCTAGAAATAAATCTACAATTTGCTGGTCATCAACAATGCTAAGAGCTTTGTTCCAAAGATCGTTGGTTTCCATAAATTTATCAAATTCTTCAGTTCCTATAACGACAACTCTTGGAATTCTAATGTCAATATTAGGAAATTTCTCGGAGATATTTGATTTTTCAAGCATTATATTTGCGAACGCTAATCCTCGTGCTTTTCCGCCAAGCGATCCCTTTGAGATCCTTGCAAAATTAACATTCGAACTAAAAGTATCTTCGTAAAATTCAACTATTCGACCTTTTTGCTGTTTCGAAAGAGTTTGAGAAAGAGAATCAACAAGAAATTTTCTCAATGATTTTAAGTTTTCAAAATCGCTAACTTGCATAGGTCTTATTACTGAAGCAAAATTAAAATGACCGTGCATTGCAAGCCAATTTGAAAAATGATTGCTGGATGCATGATATACCAGAGAAGATTCTGGAACAGTTTCCAAGATTTTTATCAAAGAAGGTAAATTTGGTGCCTTAGCCACAATTTCACTGGTTTTGGGTAAGCGAAACACAAAATCACCAAATCCAAAATTATCTACAATAAATGCTCTTAAATTTTGAAGCAAGGTTGTTGATTCTTTGTGCAAAAAATGAGCCCGCACCTCCTTCGCCTGTGTTTTATGAGATGCTTCTGTTGATTGTAGCATAATTGGCATTGATGGATCTAGTTTGCGAACCCAACTTACAAAATCTACTCCCGCATTTAAATCTCTTTTCATTTCTCTTACAAACTCAACATCAGAGATTATTCCAAGAGTATTGAAACGGTATCGTTTGTACAATTTTTCGGCTTCTTCATAAGATTGAACAAGTAATAATTTGGGTCTAGCACGCATATACAAAAGTCGTTGTGTATTATCTAAACTTTTGCTCATCAAGTTTTGTGTATGAAACAAAATTTCTTTATATATTAAAGGGAGCATGACAGAATAATGTCGAGGAGAATCTTCAATTAACAAGATTGTTCGAACATTTCCCTTACGAATGTCTCGACGAACATTTTTTCTATCTTCAGTTAACTTTATTATTGCAGGAAGAACACTTGCATTACCAGACCACACAAAGGTAGTATCTATTGAAGATTTAGGAATAATTTCAGGTAATTGTTTTAATTCTGAATCATCAAATACCAACAAAATAATTGGCATAGAGGAGTATTTCTCTTTTACTCGAGATCCGAAAGTTAGTGGGTCCATATCAGAAATTCTTAACATTACAATTACAAGATCGAATTTTCGTTTTTTGAGCATTTCCATTGCACGATTTGCAGTAGATGCTTGCGAAACTCGTGGAGCATAACTCAGATTCATTCCAACATACTCGTGTAAAATTCTTTCAGTGAGTCTTCCATCTTCTTCTAAAATAAATGCGTCATACGGACTGGCAACTAACAGTATTTCATGAATGCGGTGCATCATCAAATCTTGGAATGTGCTTGGATGAAATCCTTGTTTATTTCTTATTGCCATAAACTAAAAATAGATGACTTTGAAATCTAAATCCAAACTCAAAAGTTATAAGAATTGAAGTGATTTTAGTTTTGCAACAAAAAAGGGCTCCAAAGGAGCCCTTTTATAAGAATTAAACTTTAATCTAAAACTCTACTGTCAACGAAAGCCGCAGATGATCCTCAGCTTCATTTATAACATAATCCAAATCTACGTATAGATTTTCGAGAACTGGGTATGTTGCTCCGACAGTATATTCTGGAGTATTCAGGTTATCAACACCTAATCCTATCTTCCCAAATGACCATCCTACAAAAATTCGATGATCAAAGCCATCAGTATCAAAACCTGTATATTTATTATCATCAATATTTAGTTTTAATCCTATTGCTTGGCTTGGTTGTATTCCTGTTGAGAGGTTATCATATCTCAAGGAAACTGAAGGCGCTACATCCCTTGCTATTACAAAAGATAGTAAACTGAAAGCAATAAATGTAAATAAGAATTTATTCATTTAACTTAAAATCCAAATCCTACATTAACCCTAATTGCGGTATCATCATTGCCACCACCTGCAGTAGAATAGTCAATAGCTGTGCCAACAGTAGTTTTAATTGCTTCACCACCTGTCCACCAGTTATAACCTAAACCAACAGAGTAAGAGCTACCATTGTTGTCCCAACCCATTCTTAGTTCTGCCCCAAAAGGAACATCAAATGTACCTAACATTCCCAACTCAGAATCATAACCTAGTGTTGTTGTTTTGTTAAGGTCAAAGTTAACACCAAATGTTTGACCTACTACCATGCCTGTATCATTGTCTAAATCGGTAAAACCAGTACCAATATTAAACGTTACAGCAGCAAATGCTGTTGAAAACAGACTAACCATGAAAATAATTACTATTTTTTTCATCTTTTATTTCCTTTTGTTTTTCTTTTCATTGTGCATCAACCCATATCTTGCGATATCCGATTGATGTTATTAAAATTTTACCCCATAAGTCCGAGTAATCCCGGACCTATGAGGATTTTTCATTCTTACTTCTTTTTATACCAAGCAACTACCAACACCAATGCCACTAATCCTGCCAAACCTGCTTCACCGAATTGTCCCATTAAATTTCCTATCCCAGCAATTACTCCAAAATAATCATCAAACAATATTCCGATAACTATTCCAAGTACAATTATGCCTTTAAGAAAATCTGTTATTGTGGCTATCCATTCAGAAATTGTGGATAATACCTTTTTCATTGTGTACCTCCTAATTTAAGGTTAGCGTTGATGTGATCTTTACTTTTCAAGAAATGAAACGAAGATCAACAGAGCAACAAGACCAACCAATCCTGCACCGAGAAATGCATTAATCAATGAAATAATACCTGCAATCGGTGTAAATCCTGTTGTGAACAGAATGTTGGCAAACACAAAAAACACCACCAGCCCTTTAATCAGTGCTACTATTCCGCTGATGATATCGTTTATTTGAGTTGTTATGTTTTTAAATGCCATGTTTTTACTCCTTACTTTATTGTTGTTTATTCTAAAACCAACCCTCAATGGTTGACTCATAGAAATTTGGTAATAAGAAAAACTCCGCTTACTCGTCTATATTTTTGTGAATATTATAAGATGCGTAACCCCGATTTGGAGTTAGCCCTAAAATGTTGTTGATATGTCTTAAGTAAATAATAAATCACCCTGCATTTAACTTGGACTAAGTTTCGGACTAAAAGATAATATTAAGCAAGAAATTTATTTAAAGTATTACTTTAACACCATATGTTGTGGTATTCTCTGATTTTATATCTATATATTCTACAATATCTAGTATTGTAGAATAACTGGATTAATAATTATTGGAAGGTTCTAATAGGTTTCATCAGAATAAATTGGATATTGGTGAGACTCCTTGATATTCGATAGAATCATCATAGTCTCCACATGTTGGAGTCCTGGTAGTGTGCTTAGTTTGTGGAGCAGAAAATTCTCGTATGCTTTCATGTTTTCTACAGCAACACGGAGGATAAAATCAGCTCTTCCGGTAATGTATGAACATTCAATAACTTCTGGAACCGACTGGATTGCTTCCATAAATTCTGTAATTGCATCATGTTTGTGGCGAGAGAGAGTTACCTCCACAAATGTTTCCACACCAACACCAATATTTTCAGCATTCAATCGAGCGTGATATCCAAGAATAACCTGTCGTTTCTCTAGTTTTTTTACTCGTTCTAGACATGGACCAGGAGACAAACCAACTCGTTTTGCCAACTCAGAATTGGTGATTCTTCCATTTTTCTGTAACTCTGCTAGTATTTTGTTATCTATACTATCCATAATAGTCTTTAGCAGAGAGCAGTGGGTAAATAGTAAAACATTCTATCAACTTCCTGCTCTCTACTATCTTTTCTTAAGTAAGGGGTTCAAATCTCGCTTGGAAGAACCGTAAATATTCAGGTTCATAAACAAACTTTAAGCCTTTGATGTTATCTCTTCGTGCATATACATCAGCAATTGATTCTGCAACCACATCCATATGAGCCTGAGTATAAACTCGTCGAGGAATTGTAACTCGAACTAACTCTAGAGCTGGTCTGTAATGATCACCTGTGTCTTTATTTCGTCCTGCTGAAACGATTCCTCGCTCCATTGTTCGAACACCTGATTCAATATAAATTTCTGAAGCCAAAGTTTGTGCTGGAAGTTCATCTTGACTTAGGTGTGGCAAGAATTTCTTCGCATCTAAAAATACACCATGACTACCAATTGGCTGAATAATTGGAATACCCATATCAATCAATCGTTGTCCAAGATATAATACCTGTCCTACTCGAGATTTCATATGGTCATCTTCTACCGATTCCTTGATTCCCAACGCAACAGCTTCCATATCACGCCCAGCCATACCGCCGTAAGTATGAAGCCCTTCATACATCACAACCATATTTTGGGCTTTGACGAGAAGTTCATTATTGTTTGTTGCCAAAAACCCACCAATATTGACAAGTGCATCTTTTTTACAGCTCATCGTTGCGTGGTCGGTTAGTGAACAAATTTCATATACGATTTCTTTGATAGATTTATCAGCATAACCTTCTTCTCTATCCTGAATGAAATACGCATTTTCTGCAACTCGAGTCATATCGTGAACAATATCGATATCATATTTATCACATAATTTTCTCAAATCTTTGAGATTTTTAAGAGAAATAGGTTGACCACCAGCCATATTTACTGCAGTTGCAATACAAACATACGGAATTTTGTCCGCACCTACTTCGTCAATTAAGTTTTGCATTTTGCTTAAATCAACATCACCTTTAAATGGGTGTAGTGATTCAGTGTCATGCGCTTCATCGACAATAACATCCACAAATTTACCACCTGCAAGTTCTTGGTGGAGACGAGTAGTAGTAAAATACATATTACCGGGCACATAATCACCTTCTTTAATCATAATTTGAGATAACATATGTTCTGCACCACGACCTTGGTGCGTAGGTATTAAATGCTTGTAAGAATAATACTCTTTGATAGTATCAGCCAGGTGATAAAAATTTCGGCTTCCTGCATAAGCTTCGTCACCTAACATTAATCCTGCCCACTGACGGTCGCTCATCGCATTTGTTCCGCTGTCTGTTAACAAATCGATATACACATTTTCAGATTTTAGCAAGAAAGTATTGTAACCCGCATCTCTGATGTACTCTGTTCGTTCTTCTTTTGTGGTCATTTTGATTGGCTCAACCATTTTAATTTTCCACGGTTCTGCCCATGATCTTTTTTGCATTTTTATTCCTTATTTATTTTTGATGTATTGATTTAATATCGTCTTAATTGAATCTGTTAAGTATTCGCTTTTTAACAGATACCGAATAACTTTTTCATCCGAGTTGATAATTTGAGTATTTTCTAATTGTAAAACATCGAATTTACTCTTACCGAAAACAACTGAAATTGTAGCCCAATTTTCGGTTATGTTAAATGTATAAGATTGTCTTAACACCTCAATTTTTTCTTTTAAATATACACTATTTCGCAAAAGATATTGTTTGTCATTTACTTTGATGATATCTGATATACCAGATGGATCTGTAACGTCATCAAATTCTATCTGTACCAAATTATCACGATGTGCAATACACACGGTGTTTGCTTCAGATTCTCCGTGATAAATTGTAGTTCCACCAGAATTAGTGAATGTATTTTTTACAACAATTGGAGTTTGAGTTTTGAGGGATGCTACTACTGCTCGTGGATGAATTACTTTGCTACCTTCATCCGCCATTGTTAGTATTTGCTCTGCAGAAATCTGATTTAGAAACTGTGCATCAGAAGATTGTCTAGGGTCTACATTTGCAATCCCATTAACATCAGAGTAAATTTCCACTTTTTCAGCATTTAGTGCGGAACCCAATGCTACAGCACTTGTATCACTTCCTCCACGGCCTAATGTTCTCACATCACCATTTTCATTTGCTCCTTGGAATCCTGCAACTACCGGGATTTTACCCTTGTCCAACTCATCCAAAATTCGTTTTGGATTAATGCGTAAAATTTTTGCTTTGCCAGCATTGTCGTCAGTTAAAATCCCTGCTTGGGCTCCAGTGAAAGCAATACCATGTAAATTATGTTGATTAATCAAATGTGAAAAATATGATGCACTTAAAATTTCTCCACAACTCATTACTAAATCAAGCTCTTGAGGACAAATTGACATATTGCCTTCAACATTTTTTAACAAATTGATGAGTGTATCCGTGGCGTAAGGCTCCCCTTTTCGCCCCATAGCTGATACGACGACAACCACTTTCTTACCATTATCCACGTTTCGCTGGATATGTCTCATAGCAGCAAAACGAGATTCGTTATCACGAACACTAGTTCCACCAAATTTCATTACAATTATATCTGAGCTGGGAGCTGGGAACGGGGAACTGTGAGTAGTTAGTTTTGAATTAGTGTTTTTCATATTAGTTATTTAGAGATTTAGAAAATCCTGTTATCATTTTAGAAATTTCTACTAACTCATCCAATACCGATTGAACAACCTCTATTTCTAGATCATTGCTATTTACAAGCATCATTAGAATATTTGCTACTCCTTGCTCCACGCTATTTGACTTTAACCAAGTCTCGTTTAACTAACTCCTGTGCAATTTGGACTGTATTTAACGCAGCACCTTTTCTTAAATTATCTGATACACACCACATATTGAGTGCATTGTCTGCTGAATAGTCTCGTCGGATTCTACCAACATAAACTGGATCTTTACCTGTTGCATTAATTGCAAGAGGATAAATATTTTTAGAAGGTTCATCTTCTAATACGATTCCATCAGCATTGTCCATCAACTTTCTGATTTCTTCAATCTCAAATGGTTTTTCAGTTTCGATATTTAAACTTTCACTATGCCCATTGACCACTGGCATTCTAACAGTTGTAGTCGTCATTTTGATATTTGGATCCAAAATTTTAGCAGTTTCCTCAATCATTTTCATTTCTTCTTTGGTGTATCCATTTTCCATAAATACATCAATATGAGGAAGGGCATTAAACGCAATTTGATGAGGATAAACATTGGCTACCATTTCTTCACCATTTGCGAATGCCTTAGTTTGTTGATGTAATTCATCTACTGCAGCTTGCCCAGAACCACTGACTGCTTGATAAGTACTTACTACCACTCTCTTAATATTGTATTTCTCGTGGATTGGTTTGAGTGCCACCAACATCTGAATTGTTGAACAATTTGGGCTTGCAATAATGCCGTTGTGATTTTCTAATGCTTCTGCATTTACTTCAGGAATTACCAAAGGATGGTCAGGGTGCATTCTAAATGCTGTGGAATTATCCACAACTACACAGCCTCGTTTTACTGCTTCAGGGGAAAGTTGCAATGATGCCTCTCCACCTGCACTCATAATTGCAAGGTCAACACCTTCAAACGCTTCAGGTTTGGATTCAACAACAGTATATTCGTTATCTCTCCATTTTACTGTTTCACCTGCATTTTGAGCAACATCCATAAGCACCAAATTACCAATTGGTAAATCACTAGTTTCTAAAATATTTCTCATTTCGGTGCCTACATTCCCGAGTGCACCCACAATTGCAAATGTATAATTTTTCATTTCTTCTCCTATTTAACCACGATTAGTGATTATTTATCAATTGCCAATAAATCTGTTAAAATTGAAAATCCTGTTTCAATTCTACCAGCACCAGCAC
>CAZSJY010000058.1:0-1167 GCA_964607375.1 uncultured bacterium | reverse complement strand
GCCAATAAATCTGTTAAAATTGAAAATCCTGTTTCAATTCTACCAGCACCAGCACCAACGATTGTAACATCACCCATTAAATCGGTTGAAAATGTAAGTGCATTTGTTGCACCCATAATTCCAGCCAACGGGTGGTTCATTGGCACCATCTCAGGTTTTACTGATGCGACAACTTTACCATCAACAATTTCAGTTGAGCCAAGCAATTTCCATCGAGCATTTTGTAACTTAGCTTTTTCAATATCCTCAGAAGTTATTTTAGTAATTCCTTCACAAGATACATCATTAATTCCAAAACTTTGCCCCATTACCACATTAGTTAAAATTGCTACTTTTGCTCGGGCATCGTAACCTTCAACATCTCCTGTTGGGTCGGCTTCGGCATACCCTAATTCTTGTGCTTTGGTGAGTGCATCATCGTAACTCATTCCATCTTCCATTTCAGATAAAATGTAATTGGTTGTGCCATTCAATATACCTTTTACTGATGTAATGGTATTCCCAGCCAACGGACCTTTAGCCAAGTTTAAAATAGGAGTTCCGCTTGCAACCGTGCCTTCAATCATAAATTCAACATTATTTGTTTTTGCTAATCTGAGCATTTCTTGATAAGCCAACGCAGCTGGACCTTTGTTACTTGTAACCACAGATTTGCCCGATTCAAACGCAGCCTTACAATGTGAAATTGCAGGTTCTCCAGTTTGCAAATCGGTAAAAGCGAGTTCGCAAATTACATCAGCATTTGACTCTTTGATGGTTTTTAGAGCATCCCAACCCGTTTCTAAAATATCTGCTTTGCATTGACAGTTGTAATCGTTGAGTGATTTTCCATTTTGCGCAAAATCTAATAGTTTGTCAACATTCAAGCCTTCAAGACAGTAAACTGAACCTTTCATTACATCAGACACAGCCACAATTTGCCATTCATATCCATATTTTTGTTTTAACTCATCAGTCTTATCTCTCAAGATTTCACATAAACCCTGACCAACTGTTCCAAATCCTATAAGTGCTATTTTTTGCATTATTCCTCCTTTAGTTTATAGCAGGGAGCAAGGAGCAGTGAGTAAACACCCACATCACTCTGCTATTAATTTAGTGATTTAGAAAATCCTGTTATCATTTTTGAAATTTCAACTAACTCGTCTAAAATAGGTTGCACAATTT
>CAZSJY010000057.1:0-11945 GCA_964607375.1 uncultured bacterium | reverse complement strand
TTTTGTTGATCAATCAAGTAGTTTCTATTTGTCTAATGCTTCAATTGTGGGTAATAATTCAATTGAAGGTAATGGAGGAGGTATCTATTTGTCTTATGTCCCCAGCCCGACTTTATCAGATTTGACAATAACTGGAAATTCATCAATTATGGGAGCTGGGATTTACTTTTATTTCTCTGAGAATTCAAATGCAAGTTCAATTACTGTAGGTGATAACATTGCATCTCATAACGGAGGAGGGATATGTTTTGACTATTCAAATGGTTCAACTTTAACTAATTCTATCGTTTCTGATAACGATGGATTAAGTGGTGGTGGAATTTTTACTTATTTCTCAGATAATGCACAATTTACTAATTGTGAAATAAGCGGAAATACTTCCAATTACAACGGTGGCGGAATTAACTTTGATAACAGTGAACACCCAACTTGTGAAGGTTCCGAAATCAATAATAATAATTCAACGAATAGTGGTGGTGGTGTTTACATTCATGAATTGGCTGGTGCATCTTTCATTGATTGTGAAATAAATGAAAACATAACTGCCAATAACGGCGGTGCAGTATTTATTGATTATGCTACTGATGTAACTTTTACAACAACAAAATTCAACAATAACAATTCCACAGGAAATGGTGGTGGGATTTATTCTTATTTTTCTCCAGGCCTTAGTTTGATTAAATTTGAGATGACAGGTAATACCTCTGGAGGACAAGGAGGGGGTTTATTCTTTAACTATACTGAATCAGAGATTATTAATGGGACAATTGTTAACAATATTGCAGAGTACCCTTACGATGCTGGAGGAGGAGTTTTACCTTACTATTCAGAAACAGAGATTATAAACACAATTTTATGGGATAATAATCCATCTCAGATTGAATATGATGATTATTGGGGAACGGGGACAAATGTAACATATAGCGATATTCAAGGTGGATGGAGTGGAACAGGAAACATTGATTCTGAACCATTGTTTGTTGATTCTGCGAACAGTGATTTTGCTCTTTCAGAAAATTCACCTTGCATCGACACTGGAACTGATGTTGGTTTAGAATACATCGGTTCTACTCCGGATATGGGTGCTTATGAGAGCAATTTTGGTGAACAAGAAACAACTACCCAAACAATACAATTATCATCAGGATGGAATTGGTTCTCCATCAATGTTGATGATGAAGATATGAGTTTAGATAGTGTCTTATCAAGTATAGGAGAAAGTGCAACTGTCATAAAAAATCAAACAGGATTTGCAACTTACTACGAAGGATTCGGTTGGTATGGATTAGATGCAATTGATGTAAAAAGTATGTATATGATTAGTATGCTTTCATCAGCAGAATTAAACTATACAGGAAATCCTATTGACTTTGTTAATACTCCAATTACTTTATCCTCTGGATGGAATTGGATAGGTTACTTACCACAAGTATCCAACAATCTTAATGATGCTCTTGATAGTATAGGAGAAAACGCAGATGTTATTAAATGCCAAACGGAGTTTGCAACTTATTATGATGGCTTTGGTTGGTATGGGATGGATTCAATGAATCCGGGGGACGGCTATATGATTAGTATGAACTCTGATGCAGAATTAATCTATGGAATTCCTGAAGGAATATTAGCAAGAAATGATGATTTGATAACAAACTATCACTGGTTGGTAAATCCTAACCAATTTGAACACAATATGACCATAACTGCAAATGTTGTGATTAATGAAATACAGATATCAGAAGTTGATCAACTTGGTGTATTTGTTAATAGTGAGTGTAGAGGAGTGGCAATACCGACATACTTCCCATTAACAGATAGTTACACTATAAACTTAATGACTTATGGAGATGATGGAGATGAACTAAGATTTAGAGTTTATCAACAAGAAACAAATAAAGAGATTGAACTTCTGAATAATATCACATTTGAAATAAACGGAATAGTAGGAAACGACATTGACCCGATTCTCCTAAAAGTTAAACAGATTCCTGAAGAATTTGGATTATCACAGAACTTTCCAAATCCATTCAATCCAAGTACGACGATTAACTACCAACTCCAGGTTCCATGCTCAGTGCTTATAGATGTTTACGATATCAATGGAAAACTTGTTGCAACACTTATCAATGGGCAAATAGAAGCTGGTTATCATTCAGTTACTTGGAATGCGGAACATTTTGCGTCAGGAGTTTACATAGTTAGGCTCAAAGCCGGTGATTTTATGAGCACACAGAAAATTCTGTTAATGAAGTAATCGATATTATAAAAACAAGGAAGCTAATCTCCTTGGTCCTGTAACTATTTTAGTGGTTACTTAATTATCAATTTCCTATTGGGAAGTTGCCATCTTTCATATAGTCCCAAACCAACCTTTAACAATGGGTGTGAGTCCATCAATTATAAATTGAACTGCAATTACCATCAATATTAGTCCCATAATTCTTTGTAGGATTCTCAATCCGGTTGTTCCAAATCGTTTAGACATATATTCAGCAGTCATAAAAATGA
Organism: uncultured bacterium; assembly: GCA_964607375.1. GTDB lineage: Bacteria > Fidelibacterota > Marinisomatia > SCGC-AAA003-L08 > JACNLC01 > JACNLC01. The sequence goes on along the minus strand of CAZSJY010000057.1, from coordinate 9,440 downwards.
AGTATGTTAATATCATCACCAAAAAGATAGTCGAGAAAAATACAATTTTCATTGGAATTGACGATGCTTCAGACGACAAAATCATAACAGATGTAATTGCTCCTGGTCCGGCGATTAGCGGAATCCCTATCGGTGTATATGCAATTTCATCTTTGTCGTGAGCTTCTTCAGATTCTTTTGGAGTAGATTTTGTTCGAGATATCTTTGACTCCAGCATATTGATACCAATTTTGAAAAACAAAATACCACCTGCAATTCTAAATGCGTGTAGTGTAATCCCAAAAAAAGAGAAAATCAAATTTCCAATCAAAGAAAAAATAATCAACACAAAAGTTGCAGTAAATATCCCTTTTCGACTAATTCTTTTCTTTTCATTGGCATCAAAATCAGAAATTAGAGATAAAAATGTTGGACTTAACCCTATCGGATTTACCAATGTAAACAATGAAGAAAAAGCTAGTAAGAAAAATGGAAATAATTGGTGAAAGATATCTGACATTTACATCCTCTCAGGTGCAGAAATTCCAAGAACCTTGAGACCGTTTGCTAATACGATTTTTACCGACTGAACTAAAATCAATCTGGTAGATGTTAAATCTATGTCATCAGAGATAACTCTATGATGTGCATAGAACTTGTGGAATAATCCCGAAATGTCATTAAGATAATTTGCAATTGATTGTGGCTCAAGAGTGTCAGCAGAATATTTCACAATTTCAGGAAATTCCAGGAGTTTTCTGATTAGTTGATTTTCAATATCTTCTTTCAATAAAGATAAATCAGCAGAAGTATCTAATTGATGTCCGTTAGCTTCAGCTCGTTTAATGATATTGCACACTCTTGCATGAGCGTACTGAAGATAGAATACCGGATTTTCATCGGATTGATTTTTTGCCAGATTGATATCAAAATTCAAATGGGTGTTCATACCACGCATCAAGAAAAAATATCGCACAACATCGGAACCAACATCTTTCGATAGTTCATCCAAAGTGATGAAGTTGGCTTTTCGTGTGGACATTTTAACTTGGACTCCATCTTCAACGATTGTAACAAATTGGTGAATTAGGATTTTCATCTTTTCATCAGAAAATCCAAGTTCCTTAATTCCTGCGACAACATCCGGAAATGTATCAGAGTGGTCAGCTCCAAATACATCAATAATTAAATCGTAGTTTCTGCGAAACTTATTTTGATGGTATGCTATATCAGGCAATCGATAAGTTGGTTCGCCAGTGCTTTTAATGAGTACCTTATCCGCATTTCTGCCTACGGTAGTACCTTTAAACCAAGTTGCTCCATCTTTTTCGTAGAGCATATCTTTCTTACGAAAAACGGATAACACCTCTTCAATTTCACCCGAATCATATAATCTATGTTCATTGAAAAATGTATCAAACACAACACCGAGATTTGACAACGAGTTTTTGATATCATTAAAAATAATCGATTCTGCAGTATCCTTGAAAACACTTGACTCTGGTTTATTGATAAGAGAGTCTTTATGCTCATCAAAAACAACTTGAGCAATATCTTTTATGTATGTACCATGATATCCTTCTTCAGGGAAATCTGAAGATTCACCTAAAATCTCCAAATAACGAGCATATACTGAATTTGCCAATATTCGCATTTGCCTACCAGCATCATTAAAATAGTATTCGCGTTGAACATCAAATCCATTCCATTCCAAGATATTCCCCGCCGTATCTCCTAGTATAGCTCCTCTACCGTGCCCAACTGTTAACGGTCCAGTTGGATTTGCACTCACAAATTCAACTAGTACTCTTTGTCCTTTTCCAATATCTGATTTCCCAAAATCGTTTGATTTTTCCAAGATAAATAACAATTGAGAGTTTATAAATTCAGAGTTTATTTTGAAATTGATAAATCCGGGTCCAGCGATGGAGATATCGCTAAAAAATCCATCGTTATTATCGTCGAGGAGTTTTTGTATAATTTGTTGAGCAATATCAAAAGAAGATTGTTTGACAAGTTTTACTAAAGTCATTGCAATGTTAGAAGAAAAATCTCCATGATCGGGATTTTTTGGAACCTCGATGATAATGTTCTCTTTTGGATAGCCCAGAGAGTGAAGAACTGACTCAATTTTATTAAATATTAGGTCTCTCATTAATCCGATGTGTCATCAATTGTTGTTATATCGGCATCTGCCCAAAGTCGTTCAATCCCGTAAAAATCCCTCATATTGTCTTTAAAAATGTGAACTACAATATTTACATAATCTATCAAAATCCATTGTTGGTGTTCCATCCCTTCAACATGCCAGGGACGAACATCTATTTTTTTCATTTCGTTGACTACTGTATCTACGATTGCCATTGTCTGAGGGTTAGATTCAGAAGTGCAAACGATGAAAAAGTCAGTAAGTGTAGTTAACTTACGTACATCAAGGATCTTGATATCGACTCCTTTTTTACTTGCAATGTGTTTTGAAATTTGAAGTGCTATGTCCTTAGCAGGTTCGTTTTTAACTCGCTTTTTTGTCATTGTGGTTTTTGCTTTTATTGAAAATTAGAAAATTGGGTTGAATTTTATTACATCTCCGAAAGAATCCAATTGTTGCCAATCTTGTCCAATGATGACTGTTACATCGATAAAAAGAGTTGGATCTTTTTGAACTATGATACTTGGAAAATCTATTTTTAGTGATTTTGAAACTTCTTCTGCAATCTCTGACTCACCCTGTCTTAAAATTATTTGTGTGTTTGGATAACCAAAATGAGCTGCATTCCCTGCATGGAGGACATCAAATCCTTCAGATCTGAAAAAATCAGTAAACATACTTGCTAATTTCTCCTGACCACACCCATTAAACACTTCCATTTTTATTTTATGACCTGTTCTTTGTTCATAATCTGTTTTTGTAATCAATGTAGGTAGGTCTTTTTTTTGGTCGAAACTACTATATTTTTCTGAATCAAAATTATCTATAATTGACCAAACAAATCCCATAACCAAAGTGATCAAAGAGATTATCAACAAATTTGATAATAATCCTTTTAAATCAAAGGATTTCTTTTTTCTTCGAACCTGTTTTTTCTTCTTTTTTGGCATAAGTATTAGAATCCTTTGTTATGATTAAAGAGATAATTTCTAAAACTGTGATTTCTTAATCCGAGATTTGAAATATTCATTTCGAACTGAAAATTGTCAGAAAATCTATAATTCAATCTAAAATCATAATTCAAAGTTAGATTGTTATTATTTTCAAACATTACAGAACTTGTGGGTTGAATTAGATGAATTCCAGTAGAAATATTAAGTTTCGGATTAACTTGATAATTAAAGAAGTTTGAATACATTCCAAATGAATTTGTTACTCCACTTCTACTTGATGTGATAAATGAAACACTCTGATTCATCATTAGTTTGTTTGGATTGAGTAACGAAAATGTGTTTTCAGATGACCCAAAACTTTGATTTAACGGAGAATTATCTTGACTGAAAGCAATATTCCCGACAGAAATATAAGATAATAGTATTAAAAGTTTAACAAAGTTTTGCATATTCCTCATTGAGTTTATCCAATTGTTGTACTGTATTCACACCTTGAATTTCTAAAATATTTTTGGTTTTTTCAACACTTACTGTATTTTTTTCTGATAAAATTAATGTTAACACATCAGGGAGATAGTATTCTTGTTGGATATTTTTATTACTAACTTGAGAAATTAATCTGAAAAGAGTTTTGCAATTAAAGATGTAAATACCTGCATTAATTTCATTTACTGCTAATTCAGAGTCGTTTGAATCTTTGTGTTCTACAATTTTGTTTAAACTACCGTTTGGATTTCTGATTACGCGACCATATCCTGAAGGATCTTCAAAATCTGCTGATAACAATGTTGCAGTTGCTTTAGTTTTGTAATGGAAGTCTAACAAGTTTTGAATAGTATTTTCTGAAAGTAATGGGACATCTCCTGAAAGCACCAAAACATCTCCTCCAAAATTTTCTAGTTTATTTCTGCATTGCTCTACTGCGTGTCCGGTTCCTTTTTGAACTAATTGATACGCAAATTCGACAGCTCTATCTTTCAAAGCGTTTTCGACCAACTCGTATTGATGTCCAATTACTACAATTGTTTTTTCTGCACCAATTGATTTTGCTAATTTCACAGTATGAGTTACCATTGGAATTCCACCGACTTTGTGTAGAACTTTAGGTAAATCAGATTTCATCCGAGTTCCTTTTCCTGCGGCTAGGATAACTACTGCTAATGATCTTTTTTTATTGTTAATCTTGCAACCAATCTCAATTACTTAGATTTCACTATCACCCTCAATAATTCCTCCACCTAAAACCACATCTCCATCGTAGAATACAGCTGATTGACCGGGGGTGATTGCCAGTTGTGGCTCAGTAAATTTCACAGTAACTTTAGTTAGATTCCCGTTTATCTCAGCATTTGCTCCAGGGCTATTATATCGAATGTGAACGGTTGAATTTCTAGGAAGTTCCGGTTGATCAATTAACCAATTTATATCTGAAATTTTACAAGTTGTTGAGTAAAGTGATTCCTTTTTACCAACTTCTATGGTATTATCAGTTGGGCTGATTTTACGAACATATCGTGGTTCAGGATTTGATAGCCCTAATCCTTTTCTTTGGCCGATTGTATAATTTGTGAAACCGCTATGTTTACCAACAACCTTACCATCTTCAATTATATCACCAGTCTGGATACTCTTCATTTTCTCTGGGATTATATCATTCAAAAACCTACTGTAATTGTTATCGTGGACAAAACAAATATCCTGACTTTCCGGAGTTTCTGCACTTTCCAAATTGTGTTGACGAGCAATATCTCTGACTTCAGATTTATTTAATCCACCAAGAGGAAAAAGTGTTTTCTGTAGAGTATTTTTCGGGATTCCCCATAGAACATAGGATTGATCTTTTAGAGGATCAATACCTTTTTTAAGTAAGTAGTCACTATCTACTTTTTCAATTCGTGCATAATGCCCAGTTGAAATATAATCTGCGTTCAACTTTTTTGCTTGTTTAAACAATGCATCCCACTTGAGGTAAGAGTTGCAACGAATGCACGGATTGGGAGTCCGTCCGGCAAGATATTCATAAATAAAATTGTTGACCACATCCTTTTTAAAAATGTCGGTAAAATCCAAAGTGTAATGTGGAATTCCAATCTGGTTACAAACCATTTTGGCTTTGGTTACCGACTCAATCGAACAACAATTACTATCTAAACTTTTGTTTCCACCCACATCAGAATATTCCCATAACTTCATAGTAACACCAATTGCATCATATCCTGCTTCAAGGATTTTAAGTAGAGCAACTGAGCTATCCACACCACCGGACATTGCGACGAGAACTTTACTATTTTTCATCAATTTGTCTTCAATCGGTTTATAATTGGAATTAATTTTGTCATAAAATAATCAATCTCTTCGATAGTATTTAGTTTTCCGAAAGAAATTCTTACTGTTGAAAGAGCTTGTTCTGTAGAAAATCCGATTTCAGTTAGAGTGGATGATGGTTTAACAACTCCTGCAGAACACGCTGATCCAGCAGAAATTGCGATGCCTTCTATATCGAGATTTATCACCAAATCATTTGCACTTACCCAGAAAAATGTGATGTTTATTATTCCGGGTAGTGTATTTTTTCCGTTAATCTTGTATTCGATATTGTTTTCATTCAAACCGTTTATAAAATGTTCAGATAGTTCGTTGATGTGTTGCGTATTTTTATCAAGATTGGTGACCGCAATTTCGGATGCTATTCCAAATCCAGCACAATCAATTATATTTTCGGTTCCAGCTCGAAGGTTGTATTCCTGTCCTCCTCCGTGAATGAGTGGAAGGAGAGTATTTCCTTTTTTGATAATTAAGGCACCAGCACCTCGCGGACCATAAATTTTATGAGATCCGATACTGATAAAATCGCAATCAAGTTCTAAAGCACTAAACGGAATTTTTCCAAATGTTTGAACAGCATCTGTATGGAAAAGTATGGAATGTTGTTTGGCTAAATCTGCAATTTCTTTTATGTGATTGATAGTTCCCAACTCATTATTTGCGGACATTATTGAAATCAGTTTTGTGTTATTCTGAATTGATTCTTCTATTTTCTGCGAAGAGATACCTCCGAATTCGTCCGGTTTAATTAATGTAATTTCAACGCCTTGTTTTTGAAGATAGTTAGCTGTTTTCAAAATTGATGGATGTTCGATTGAACCGGTAATTAAATGATCTCCAGGATTTAATACACCTTTCAGTACCATATTATTAGACTCGGAACCACTTGCAGTAAAACAAATTTCGTTTGGGAAACAGTTAATGGCTTTAGCTATTTGTTTTCGAGATTTCTCTAAAACTATTTTGGATTCCTGACCAAACGAATGAATACTCGATGGATTTCCAAAAACCGATTGCATAACTTTTAGCATTTCGTGGGCAACTTCCTTATCCAAAGGTGTAGTCGCTGCGATATCAAAATAGCATTTTTTATCCATTAAATTCATAGTACAATTTATTGAAGAGAAACTAACATTTGAAAGTCGAAAGTGATGAATAATGGAGCTTGCCCACCGAAACGAAGTGCAGGTAGGAATTGAAGACCGCAGATGCGAGTAAAACAGTTGCAGTAGAAAGATAAAAGTAATTGAGGCTCTTCACAGATTTAAGTACTTTTGATGCCAATGCAAGAACATTAGAAAGTGTAAACCCCAGCAGGAACTACTCTTTTATTGTGAAGAACCATATTAATTATTCCTAAGAAAACTTCAGTTGATTTGTCACAAATAAAAGGTATATTTCTAAAGTTAAATCTTTGTAATTTCCAGTACTGTTATAATACAATAAAACTAATAGGATACTGATGAAAAATACCTTAAAAACAATTGGTCTTACTCTTCTACCTTTGCTTGGTTCATTTTCTTATTCTCAGCAAAAGGTTGCAGTTACTGAATTTGCAGGAAGTGGTGTTGAGCAAACAACTGCTAACAATATCACAAATCGTTTTTCTTACGAATTATCCAAAACCAAAAAGTTTGATATGGTAGAACGAGAAATGATGAATAAAATTCTTGATGAACTTAAATTTCAATCTTCTGGTTGTGTGGCGGATGAGTGTGCAGTGGAAATTGGACAAATGGTCGGAGTTCAGCAAATTATCGCTGGAAGTGTGAGTAAAATTGAAACTCTATATTCACTCAATATTAGGTTGATTGATGTCGCAACTGGTGAAATTATTTATCAAGATATGGACGATATGGAAGGTAGCGTTACAGAGTTTATTCGTGTAACAATTAAAAATATGGCACTTCGTATGGCCGCCGAAATGGCAACTAAATCCAAAGATGCATCTGGTGGAATGACGGAATATTCTACGACTGCTAAAGGCTCGGTTGTTTTCAATGTTAATAAGTCGAATGTAGCAATTTTTGTTGATGGACGATATTCTTCACGAAGTTCCGGGCAAAAAATTACACTATCTTTAGCTGAAGGTAACCACAACATAAAACTTTCGTTAGATGGGTATAAAGATTGGGAAAAGTCAGTAAATATTATCGCAGATGAAACGCTGGAGTATTCTGCTGAATTAGTGAGCGGTTTCGCTACTTCAAGTGAAAATATAACTACTGGAATCTTACTCGTCCGATCAGAACCTTCCGATGCTAAAGTGTTTGTTGATGGTGTTGAAAAAGGACATACACTATTACAAATTGCTGATATTGGTATAGGAGAACACGAAATACGCATCGAGAAAAAATTATATTATCCATACACTGAAATTGTAACTATCCAACCTGATGCAATTGTGGAAGTGAATGCAAATTTAAAAGCTAATTTTGGAGCGTTGTCAATTACTTCAGTGCCTGAAAAATCAATTTTGAAAATAAATGGACAAACCAAAGGGCGAACTCCTGTAACTATTGCACAGCTAGAATCTGGAACTTGTGAAATTGAATTGTCGAAAGAATTATACCACGCTTATACCGAAAAGTTTGTGATTACAGACGGAAGTATAAATAACCGAGAAATTAAATTAACTCCGGCTTTTGGCAAATTGAAAGTTGTTTCTCAACCTCAAGGTGCAACCGTTTATATCGATGGTCAATCTAAAGGAAAGACACCGTTTGAACTTGACGAATTGCCATCAGGGAATTACTCGTTAAAACTGACATATCCACTTTACGAAACCATTGAAGAACAGATTACCGTAAATGATGGTGAAACTAATATGAAATCGTTTATTTTGGGAGCGAGATCTGGAATTTTATCGGTGCTTGGCTCTCCAGCAGCAGCAACTGTATTTGTTAATGGACAGAAAATCGGAAAACTTCCTATACATTCGCATCGTATTGCCGAGGGAATGGTTGAGGTAAAAGTAGAAGCTACTGACTATCACTCAAAAACTGAATATCTAAACATTTATCGTGATAAATCGTATTCTCCTAAAATTGAATTGGTGAGACATACAGGTAAACTGATTGTGATAACTACTCCTCCAGATGCAACAGTTTTATTAAATGACAAGAATGAAGGAAAAACACCAAAAATATTGAATGAAGTTTGGACGGGTTCACACAATCTAAAAGTTACTCATCCAAGTTTTCTAACTCAAACCAAGAATTTTAATTTAATGCTGGATGAAAAGAAAGAATTTCGATTTGAGTTAATGACTTATGAAGGAAGTATTCAAGAAGATATTGATAAGGCTAAAAAGAATCAAAAATTTTATTTAATAACATCTGTAGTTTCAGGTGTGATTGGTTACGGGTTATCATATTTTGCTGAGATGCAATATGATAATTATCTATCTACTCAATCAAAATCTGATAGTGACAATTCAATGACAATGGTAAAACTAAGTGATGTCGGTTCTCCTGCATTTTATTCAATTGCAGGGTTTTCGGGTGTAATGGGACTAAAATTTACAGTTGATATCAGTGGTTTGATGAGAAAATTGGATAAGTAAAACCTCGACTTTCCTCAACCTGAGATAACAAAAAGGATAAAAAATGAAACGACTAATACTAATTATTTTTATTGCAACAAGTTTTGCACAAGAGTTAGCTCCCTCATTTTTCTTGAGAGATGTAAATGGTGAAAATTACTTTGCATCAAATATTTATGGTGAAAAGGCAAAAGAACCGAAAACAACGGTGATTAGTTTTTCTGCGTCTTGGTGTGGTGCGTGCCAAAAAGAAATCAAAGCGTTAGATTCTCTTTCAGTAAAATTTCCTGATGTTGAATTTTATTTAATCGACTATAAAGAAAATGTAGAAACGGTGAAAAAGTGGTTAAACAAAATTCAAACTCCAATACCTATTTTGCTTGATTTATTTGGATATACAGCTAAAAATTTTGGAATTGAGAATAAAGATGAAAATGGGAATTTAGATTTAGTATTGCCAACAATGTTTATAATAAATAAAAAAGGTGAA
>CAZSJY010000056.1:2670-12243 GCA_964607375.1 uncultured bacterium | reverse complement strand
CATTCTTCCCTACCTGCCCGAAAGATGTCAGGCGGGCGGGGCAGGCAGATTAAAAAATCAGTGAAATCTATCAACCAGCGTAAATCAGTGATTCAGACAAAAGAAATTATATGAACAATAATAAATCAAAATTAATAGACATAAAACAAGCAGGTACTTGTAACTTGGAACTCTCTGCTACAAGCTAATTAAAAATTATGGAAGCATCAATAACACTTAAATCGATAGCAAAAAAATACAGAGGGAAAGCGGTTTTAGCCGACTTATCCTTTGGAGTTGAAAAAGGCTCCACATTCGTCATAGTTGGTGAAAACGGAGCCGGTAAAAGCACTTTACTCAAAATTCTTGTTGGACTTATAGAAAAAGACGCAGGAATGGCTTATATCCACGGAAAAGATATCGCAAGTCGTGGTGATGAAACTCGCTCAATTACGGGTTATATGCCACAAATATCAAATTTGGATGATGATTTAACCGTTATCGAACAACTTATTATTTATGGTCAGTTGCACGGATTAACAGAGCAACAAGCAAAGGATTCTGCTTTGTATTGGGCAGATGTTTTGGATTTCAAAAATCTGCTTAGGGAGTATCCATTTCATTTGTCCTTTGGTCACCAACGGAAAATCTGTTTTGCTCAAGCTATTATTCATAATCCGAGTGTCGTTCTGTTAGATGAACCCACAACTGGATTAGACCCACAAAGTCGTGCTAAAATTTGGAGCACAATGGATAAATTGTTAGAGAAGAAAACGATATTATTCACAACACAAAATTTCTCCGAAGCTGAACGATACGCAGAACGAATAGCGATTCTCCATCATGGAAATATTAAAATGAACGGAACTTTGGATAAACTCATCGAAACTACTCGAGGGTTGGCTCGTTATCGAATTTCATTTGAAACCGAACCACCTGAAGATTTGTTAATTGAATTGAAAGAATATCCAAAAGTAATTCGTCCAAATATCAATGGGTTTGAGTTGGAATTTTATGCCCACAAAAGAAAGGAATTTTTCACCGTATTGAGAATTGCAATGAAGTATCAAATAGAAGATATTGACACAACTTTATGCAGATTACACGACTTATTTGTTGGTTTAACCGACGGAGGTCTCGAATGAACAATGTCCTGATTATTATGAAAAGCGAGTGGTGGTCGTATAGGAAACAACTTATTGCACATCTTTTCTGTTTTATTTTTATTCCGGTACTTATTTTTATGTTTATCGGATTACCGTTGTATAAAGTTATTCATTCGGTTGATTCTTTGAATTACATCAATTGGATAACACCGGGAATTTGGATAGTTAGCGCAGGATTGGTTGCGTTTATCAACGGATTTTCTTCGATGAGAAAATTGCGTTTTTCTTCGGGCATTATGCAGACTTATCTCAAATCACCGATTTCAATTTGGGATATTTTAATTGGGATTTCAATTTGGGCATTTGCACTTGGAATGATTCAACTCATTGTTGCATTTATCGTAATTGGTGTGGTGAATCATCAGTTCTATACATTTGGCACGGATTTATTATTGTTGATACAGATATTACCAATTGTCGTTTTTATGTCAGTTTTTGGGACTACACTCGGTTGTTGGGTAAAAGGATTGCAATCACAGACAATTATCTCAATAATGGTTTTTCTAATTTTCTCATTGGGAATGGGATGTTTGATTCCTCTTCAGTTTTATCCGGAGATTTTATCAAATTTAATGAGAGGAATTCCGTTTGTGCAAGTCATTGAAGGAGCTCAATATCTCATAAGACTTGAAAGTGGGAACATTTTAGGTGGAATTATGACTTTAATTCTATCAGCAATCATATTCGTTTTAAATGGAATTTTCAGTATAAAGTTATTTAGAAAGTAAGAAGTGAAAGAAATTGAACATCGAACAAGGATTAGCGAATGATGATTTCAGAAGACAAATACTATGTAATTGGAATTGATGGCGGAGCAACTCAAACTCGTGGAGTTATGTTTGATGATACAGGCAAAACGATAGCAACCATTACAGGAGAAGGTCCGTCCAGTTTATCTGCCTGCAAGGATACTGCTCCGAAAGTCATTAGCAACATCATATTAGATTTATGCGAACAGGCGGATATTCCCAAAGAATACATTGATGCAGTCGGACTTGGTTTAGCCGGTGCCAGTGATAAAGATGGCAGAGATTTGCTGTTTAGAGAATTGGATAAATTGGAATTGGCAGGAAGAACTATCATATCTAACGATGCTGAAGCCGCCTATGAAGTTGGTTGCCCAACAGGTGTTGGCATTTTAGTAACGGTCAGCACAGGAGTAATTTGCATTGCTCGATCAGCAGATAATAAAATTTACAGAACTGCAGGATACGGTCACGATGAAGGTGATATTGGAAGCGGATTTTGGATGGGAAAACAAGCATTAATGCATTTAGCCCTAAACGAAGCCAATGTGTATGGGGACAAAGAATTAGAAGAACTTTTAGAAATAATTCTAAATATTTTCAGTGAAACGCAATTCCAAGATGCGGTTGAAAAAGTAATGTCTTCTGAATCTAAAGTTACAGATATTGCTTCCCTATCAAAGCCAATTTGTAAACTTGCTTCTAAAGGTAATGATGTAGCATTAGCGATAATCCAAGAAGCCACACAAGGTGTTGCAGAATATATTACAGAGCTGGCAAGGGAAATTAAGTATTCGCAAAATCAGATAATTCTTGCCGGCAATGGAAATGTTATTAAAAATGAAGTTTATAGAAAGTGCTTAAATGATGCATTGCGATTTGATTTTACCGATATTAAATGGACATTTTCAGATGTTTCTCCTGCGTATGGTGCCGGATTAATGGCAGCAAAAGTTCAGGATATTGTTGTTTCATTGCCCAAATTAGTAAAAGGAGGAGCCATTGCTTCAACCCACAGCTGAAATTTATCTCAACAGACTGCTAAATAATTACAGGTTTATTCAGAAAACTGTTGGTGATGCAAAAGTGATTGCAGTTGTCAAGGCAGATGCGTATGGTCACGGTGCTGTTCAAATTGCTAAATCTCTCGAAAAAGTTGGTGTGTTTGGATTTTGTGTAGCACTCCATTCAGAAATTGATGAGCTTGTGTCTAATGGAATCACAAAACCAATTTTACATACAGGGCGAGTTCAAAACGATATTTTGGATTTGTGTAAAACTAGACAAGTTAGATGTTCGATAAATAGTTTAGATGATTTCCAATTGATTGAAGATTTTGGAAAAAAGAATCAAACAACAATTAATGTTCACATCAAATTTGATACAGGGATGTCCCGACTTGGGATTTCTTACAAACAAGCGAAAGATGTTCTGTCTAAAGTTTGGAAATATGAATTTATTGAAGTTGAGGGGATTTGGTCACATTTTGCATCGGCAGAAGAAAACGATGATTCTTTTATGAAACTTCAGTTGAATCGATTTAAGGAAATAAAGTTGATTTCAGAATCATTGAATTTGGGTGTGAAATATTATCATATTGCCAACAGTTCGGGGATTTTGAAAGATAGTTCAACACATTTCAATATGGTTCGCCCCGGGATTTCACTTTATGGAGTTTCTCCATTCGGGAAGCCACACCCAAATTTGTCTCCTGTAATGGATTTCAAAGCTCCAGTGATGTTGATAAAAACAATTTACAAAGGTGATTCTGTAGGTTATAATCGAACATTCACCGCAGAGAAACCGATGAAGATTGCAACAGTACAAGCTGGTTATGCAGATGGTGTACCAACAGAATTTTATAATACAGGTTCGGTTCTCCATAATAAAAATGAATTGCAAATTATTGGGAAAGTTTCGATGGATATGACTTCAATCAATGTCCAAAACTCGAATTTGAAAGTTGGAGATAAGGTACTATTTTGGGGAGATGAATCACAGAATAGAATTGAACATTTATCTCAAAAATATAGCATCATCCCATACAAATTTCTAAACGGAATTTCTAAACGAGTAAAGCGGATTTATGTTGAAAATTAAGTTCATTTTTATATTTCTGTTGTTGATGGGATGTTATCAATCCCCACAAATTTCACAAATACAAAACATCATTCCAGGATGGCAATCGTTTACATTAAAAAAGAAAATTGCACAAATGGTGATGGTGCGTGTTCGAGGTGATTTCTACAATTCTGAAAATTGGTATCGCATAAAATTGCAAAAGTGGATTGAGCAAGATGAAATTGGTGGAGTAATCACATTTGGAGGTAGCGTTCACGGGACTTATAACAATATTCAGCAGTTTCAAACTTGGTCGGATATACCGTTACTGGTTTCGGCAGATTATGAACGAGGAACCGGTCAATGGTTGAAAGGTGGTACACTTTTTCCATCCAATATGGCAATTACAGCTACGGATGATTCGCAACTTGCGTATGAACAAGGACAAATCACCGCAATCGAAGCTCGGAATTTGGGTGTTCATATATCGTTTGCCCCTGTGATGGATGTAAATAACAATTCCGACAATCCCATAATCAATTTTCGGTCCTATAGCGATTCTCCCGAAATGGTCGCAAAATTTGGAACACAATTTATCAAAGGAATTCAAGATAATGGAGTGCTTGCCTGTGCAAAACATTTTCCCGGTCACGGAAATACTGCAACTGACAGCCACACCAGTTTGCCTGTAATCAGTAGAAATCGAGACGAACTTTACAAAACTGAATTATATCCATTTCGTAAAGCAGTTGAAGTCGGTGTAAAAGCGGTAATGATTGGACATATTGCACTTCCTGAATTGGATGAAACAGTAAAACCTGCATCGCATTCTGCCAAAATTACAACAGGAATCTTACGAAATGAATGGGGATTTGATGGATTAATTATCACCGATGGAATGGAAATGGGTGGTTTGACAAACTCAGCGTGGGCAGGTGAGTCAGCTGTAAGAGCTGTAAAATCAGGTGCAGATATATTATTACTCCCGATGGATGTTGAGCATTCGATAGAAGCAATTGAAAAAGCAGTATTATCTGGACGAATTCCTGAAGAACAAATTAACGAATCGGTGAAGAGGATTTTCCGAGTCAAAACTGAAATGGGATTATTTACAGAAGAAATACTCAGAAGTTGGCGGAGTGTTGAGGATAATATTGGAGTATACTCACACAAAAAAGTAGCAAATGAAATTGCAAAGAAATCCATAACTTTGGTCAAGGATGATTCTGATTTAATTCCGTTGAAACCAGAAAATATTGAAAAACTATCTCACATCATTCTATCTACCGATGACGGAGTTAAAGATATGTTAGGTTCGTTTGCTTGGGATATTCGTCATACTCAAGAAAATGTAGAAGAAATTTGGGTAACTGAACCTCTCACCACAAATCGCTCTAATGAAATACTTCAGAAAGTCAGAAAATCTGATATGGTTTTGGTTACTCTTTTGGTCAGAATTCGAATGGATAAAGGTGAATCTACGATTGATGATAGCCATTCTGAATTTATTAAGTTGTTGAAGAAAAATAATATACAGTTCGTAGTTGCTGGGTTTGGCAGTCCATATTTGCCGAACTATAACAGTATCTCAACGTACCTTTGTGCTTATGGGTATGGAAGTATTTCGCAAGTTGCAATGGCGAATGCTGTTTGGGGAAGGACTGAAATATCGGGGAAATTACCGGTAAAACTCTCTAATTATTATTTGCGTGGAAGCGGTGTTATTTCTGAAATACGAAAGATTGGTTTTGATGGAAATTTGGAAACTGATTTGTCAAATTCTTGGGCAGTATTAGATAAAGCTATTGAGGATGAGATTTTTCCCGGAGCTCAAGTATTTATAGCAAAAGACGGAAATGTGATTGCCAATCAAGGATTTGGAAAACAAACTTACGATGAAGATTCTCCACTTGTAAATCCTCAAACTATTTATGATGTTGCTTCACTGACGAAAGTTCTAACAACGACTCCAGTTGCAATGAAATTGATTTCACAAAAAAAGTTGAGCCTTAACCACGAAGTATCACAATTTCATCCTAAGTTTACTGGAGAAGGGAAAGAAAAAATAACAATTAGGCATTTGCTTACGCATTCGTCAGGTATTGAGCCTTATGTGAAGTATTTTTTGAGTGAAAATTTCAATACGAAAGAAAATATTCTGAATGATATTTTACAAAGAGATTTGATTTTTGAACCTGGTACCGACACAAAATATAGCGATTTGGGAATTATTTTACTCACTTCAATAATTGAGAAAATCGAACGAAAGTCAATTGATGTTCTTGCACAAAAATGGGTGTTTAGTCCTATCGGAATGCAAAGAACATTTTACAATCCTGATTCAATGTTGCTATCTGAAATTGCACCAACTGAATATGATTCTGTATTTAGAAAAACTCTTGTTCACGGAATTGTGCACGATGAGAATACTTATTTAATGGATGGAATTTCTGGACACGCTGGAGTTTTTTCTACTGCAGAAGACATTGGAAAGTATGCACAAATGATGCTCAATAAAGGTAATTGGCTCGGAACACGAATATTTAAAAGTAGTTTGATTTCCGAATTTACTTCCAAACAAAATATACCATTTGATTCAGACAGAGCCATTGGATGGGATACACCATCTCAAAATGGTAAAAGTTCAGCTGGTGATTATTTCTCAAAGTTATCATTTGGCCATCTTGGGTTTACCGGTACTTCATTATGGATTGACCCCGAAGAAGAGATTATCGTAGTTCTCTTAACCAATCGCGTGCATCCAACCCGAAATAAAAGTGGTATTTATCAAGCGAGAAGAGAATTTCATGCTTCAGTTATGCAAAAATTGCTCGATGTGGAGTGATGAAGTATTGGAGGGATGGAATGACGGAGAAGGAATAGTAGATATAACTTATTGCATTTACTCCACGCTCCAAGCTAATAAATTAAATTATGCACACAATTGATTTAACAATTATAATATTATTTCTTGCAGGAATGGCGAGTTATGGATTTTGGCAGTCGAAATTTAATAAAACTCCATCTGACTATTTTTTGGGAGGGCGAAATCTACCTTGGGTTGTAGCGATGTTTTCTATTGTTGCTACAGAAACTTCCGTTCTAACATTTATAAGCGTTCCTGGATTGGCGTATCGTGGAAATTGGTTTTTCCTTCAACTTGCGATGGGTTATATCATTGGTAGAATTCTTGTTAGTATTATTTTGTTACCGCAGTATTATAAAAGTGGAGTTACATCAATATACGAAGTGCTCGGAAATCGGTTTGGGAGAAACATACAAAAGACAGCATCAGGAGTTTTCCTAGTCACACGAGTTTTGGCGGATGGAGTTCGTTTTTTAGCAACGGCCGTAATTGTGCAGGTTGTAACTGGCTGGTCTCTTCCTGTAGCAGTATTGATTATCGGAGCAGTAACGCTAATTTACACTTTATACGGAGGTATCAAAACCATCGTCTGGATTGACAGTTTTCAGTTTATTCTATATATCGCCGGAGCTGTGATTTCAATAGCGTTCATCCTAAATCATTTGGATACTTCTATAGGTGATATATTTTCTGGATTACTTACACAAAATAAATTTCAAATATTGCAATTTGGAGAGAATATTTTTACATCCGCGTGGATGTTCCCAAGTGCGCTATTCGGCGGTATTTTACTATCATTTGCATCACACGGAGCCGATTATATGATGGTTCAACGAGTCTTGGGTTGCAGAAATTTGAAATCTGCTCAAAAGGCAATGATTGGTAGTGGTTTCTTCGTATTTCTACAATTTGCAGTATTTCTGCTTGCTGGAACTTTGATTTATCAATTATACGGTGGAATTGACTTGCAAAAAGATAGAGAATTTTCAACATTTATCGTTGAGCATTTACCCGTTGGAGTAAGGGGAATTTTATTGGCTGGAGTTCTGTCTGCGGCTATGTCCACTTTAAGTTCTTCGATTAATTCGCTTGCATCCTCAACGGTTGCAGACTGGATGAAAAATGTCTCGCTGAAACGGTCGCAATTTATCAGTTTTATATGGGCAATAGTGTTAATTGGAATTGCTCTGCTTTTTGATGAAACCGATAACGCAATAGTCGTGGTTGGACTAAAAATTGCATCATATACTTATGGCGGATTATTGGGATTGTTTATCATTTCACAAATGAAACGAGATTTTCATCCAATTGCACTGATTGTTGGATTAATTTCAAGTTTGGTGATAGTTTTCGGATTGCAAAATATAGGGTTAGCGTGGACATGGTTCATTGGAATTTCGACGGTAACAAATATCGTTGTTGTATTTATTGTGAATGAAATCATCAAATTAACACGGAGTTGATTCGTTTGAGTATTCGCATCAAATTATTGCTGATTACTATCTTTAGTTTGGTTTTTGTCAACTGTGGATGGAAAAATTCCAAAGTTTATAAAACGAATATAAATCCTGAAAATTACTCACAATCACTTACAGGACTCGATGTTCTTGAACTATCTAATTTTGAATTGATTAGCGGGAAAACTGTGGGACTTGTTATCAATAATACAAGTGTCAATCGTGCAGGGAAACATATAATTGATTTGCTATCCAATAATGATGATATTAATGTGAGTGTGATATTTGCTCCAGAGCACGGATTTAGAGGATTATTAAGTGCAGGTGAATCTGTAGAAGATGATATCGAACCCAAAACTGGTGCAAAAATTATAAGTCTTTACGGAAAAAACAAGAAACCAAAATCGGTTGATATTCAAAATTTGGATTATTTGATTTTTGACATTCAAGACATAGGAGCGAGATATTATACCTACACAAGCACGATGACGAATGTTATGCAATCTGCCGGAGAAAATGGAATTGAAATCATTATTTTGGATAGACCAAATCCTGTTAATGGGGTAGATGTGCAAGGACCAATTTTGCTTAATGAGTTTGCATCGTTTGTTGGATTGCACCAAATTCCGATTCGTCACGGATTAACGATGGGTGAACTTGCAGTAATGATAAATGAACAAGATTGGTTAGAAGAAACGCATTGTCAACTCATTATTGTCCCAGTGAAAAATTGGAATAGAAAAATGGATTGGACACAAACCAATATAGATTGGGTTGCTCCATCACCAAACATACCGGATTATGAAACTGCATTTGCTTACCTCGGAATGTGTTTACTAGAAGGCACAAATATATCTGAGGGAAGGGGAACAGATTCTCCGTTCTTGCAATTTGGTGCTCCGTGGGTAAAATCTGATGAACTTGTAATGGCGTTAAGAAAACAGTTTCCAAATGAGATTACATTTACCCCAACTAAATTTACTCCTAAATCAATTCCGCAGGCGAAATATCCAAAGTATGAAAATCAATTATGCGAGGGAATTCAACTTCAAATTGAATTGTTTGATATTAATCCGGTAGAATTGGGAGTAAGAATTATTGACATTGTTCATAGACTACATCCAGATAAATTTGAGTTTTTGGAAACTAATTTCATTGATAAACTGTTTGGGAGTAATGAGTTAAGAAATACGATTGAAAAAAATGAAAGTGTTGAATTTCTTATTCAGAATTGGAAGGCTGACACTAAAGAATTCAGAGTTTTTACAGAAAAGTATTTAATAAAGAATTATCAATGA
>CAZSJY010000056.1:0-2570 GCA_964607375.1 uncultured bacterium | reverse complement strand
TGGATGCGAAAACGAGCAAGTCGTAGCACTGAGCAATATTTTACTGGCGGACGAGAAATGCCGTGGTGGTTGGCTGGTGTTTCGATGGTTGCAACAACATTTGCAGCTGACACTCCACTGGCGGTTACAGGAATTATTGCATCAGACGGTATTGCAGGAAATTGGATTTGGTGGAATTTTATGGTGTCGGGAATGTTTACAGTTTTCCTCTATGCGAAATTATGGCATCGTGCAGGAGTTATGACCGATGTGGAATTTATCGAACTTCGGTATGGTGGAAAACCGGCAAGTATCCTGCGTGGATTCAGAGCGTTATATTTAGCATTTCCGATAAATTGTATCATTCTTGGATGGGTTACGCTTGGTATGTCAAAAGTCTTGGAAGTCATTACCGGTGCATCATCGTGGAAAATTATTATAATTTTATACGGTCTCACTGCAATTTATATTGTTGTATCTGGATTATGGGGAGTAGTAGTTACTGATTTCCTGCAATTTATAATTGCAATGGTTGGATCAATTGTGTTGATGTTTTACGCAATAAATGAAGTTGGTGGAATTGATGGTTTAATGTCCGGTTTGGTTGCAAGATTTGGAGTTGATCATCATTATTTGGACTTTTCTCCCATTGGACATCCTAAAATTCTGTTAAGCACGGCGCTGGTTTGGCTGGGGATGCAATGGTGGGTGTCGTGGTATCCCGGTGCAGAACCAGGCGGTGGCGGTTATATTGCACAGCGAATGTTCTCCACGAAAACTGATAAAGATGCGGTTAAATCTACATTATTTTTCAACATTGCACATTATGCAATTCGTCCGTGGCCTTGGATTATTGTCGCACTTGCATCATTGATTGTATATCCAAATATTGCTGACCACGAAAAAGGGTACGCAATGATGATGGTGGATTTACTTCCGGCAGGATTATTTGGACTCCTCGCAGTAGCATTTTTCTCTGCGTTTATGTCAACTGTATCAACTCATCTGAATTGGGGAGCATCTTATGTAGTCAATGACTTTTATGTGCGATTTATTAGACCGAAAGAAAGTTTTGTAGATGATGCAATTTCACAACGGCATTACATTATGATTTCTCGTTTGGCAACTGTGGTGATGATGGGAGTTGCGATTGTTGTATCATATTTCTTTGAATCAGTTAAAAGTGGGTGGGAGTTGATATTGTCTCTTGGGGCAGGCACCGGACTTGTATTTATGCTCCGTTGGTATTGGTGGAGAATCAATGCGTGGTCGGAGATTTCTGCAATGACTGGTGCGTTTGTTGGGAGTATTTCTGCAGGATATTTGGGATTTGAAGGATTTGCAGATAAAATGATATTTACTACCATCTTCACGACGATAATATGGGTTACGGTTACATTTATCACTCAACCTGAAAAAAAAGAATTATTGCAGAAATTCTATGATAAAGTGAAACCAGCAGGTCCGGGTTGGAAATTATTTTCTAATGGAAAAGTGGAACCTGTTTTACCTGCATTAGTGAATGTGTTACTGGGAATAGTTTCTGTGTTGGGATTCCTTTTTGGTGTAGGTAATTTGATATTTGGCAAAGTTATAATTGGAATTATTTTATTAGTAATAGCACTTATTTCAATAAAAATATTGGTTGAAAGGATTGATGATTAGTAATGAGGAGCTAAACGTAGTTCCGAGCTTAGGGTGATTTTGCTTGTGTTTACACAAAGCAAAAGTAAAGCCTGCAGAACTCGAAATCAAATTACATTTAGCGTGATGTTGTGTCACATTTTGACTCGAAGTCCAGATGAAGCTGTATTTAAATAATTTGTTCATATTATAATTTGGTTTAACTCCTCATTGAAACACAAATCTTTCAACTTACACCGATATTTATTTATTGTTAAAATGTTCATATTTAGCACTTTGCTCGACATTGCTTATACACAATGTTGTAAGCAGTTTTTAATAATTCCGTAATTTATGTTTTTTTATTCACACGTCTGTCAGCCATAAATAGTATTCTGTCTGCTTTAGTAAAATCAATTTTTAAATCTGAACAAACCTTCTTTAAGTCCACTAAGTATTTTAGATACAATTCAATTTGATTATCAATGTTTTTATCGCTCAAATAACTACTCAAATTCAATTCTTGTCCAACATAAATTATTCTATACACTCGTTGGTCAATTATCTGATAGATTTTTGGATTTCGAAACCTCAAAATTGTTGAGGCCATTGCCAATTGAACACCTTTCGTTTTTAATAACATTTTCAAAATTTCCTTGGTTTTTTCCAAGTCAATTTGTCTATCGTTGGGATTTAAAGAATTTAATTCAGAAACAAATTCTTTATTAAAATTTGCATAGCGATTAACTTTCCATAAAACAATTTCATTCAGTTTGTTTTGGTCAAAATCAGAGATGTCACAATCAAGTTTTTTAGTCAATTCCGTTTGATAGTCAAATTCACTATCGCTCTCTAAAATTTCAAAATCTTTGTCAAATATTGTTTTATGATTCACTTTTCTCAAATTGCTCACAACGGTTTGTATAAGAATAGTAGCCGAATTCGGAAGTAGAATTTTTCAATTTACT
>CAZSJY010000055.1:0-12284 GCA_964607375.1 uncultured bacterium | reverse complement strand
AAATGTAAACTCATCAGGTAAAGTCAGTATGGGTGAATCATTTACTGGAGTAACTACAATTTCAATTGCATCATATATCTCTGCATCAATTCCATCTCCTGCGAAGAATGTAAGAACTTCTGATCCGTACCAGTCTACTGTAGGTGTGAATGTAACAGTTTGACCAACAATAGCTACACCAATATTGGTATATCCTGAAGCTGAAAGAGTTACAACATCTCCATCAATATCATTTAAGTACGCTCCAAAATCCTCAACTAAAACATTATCTTCTTCAAATGTTAGACTATCAGGTAAATCTATCGTTGGTAAATCATTTACTGGATTTACAACTACTTCTACAACATCTGATGAAATAGCTCTTCCCTGTTCATCATTTACAGTAAATGTAACAGTTTCTGTGCCATTCCAGTTTTCTGCTGAATTAAAGGTTACAATGTAATCATCTCCTACACTTACATTCAAATTGGTAGTCGGTTCTACTGTTAAAGTTAGTGCATCATCGTCTGGATCTGACATAAACCCAGAAAAATAACTCACAAACTCAGTATCCTCATCAAATGTAAACTCATCAGGTAAAGTCAGTATGGGTGAATCATTTACTGGAGTAACTTCTAACATTAAATCTTGACTTGATGACAATCCAGTTTCATCTTCAACTGATACAATAATTACAGAAGAACCATAGTAATAATCAGGAAGATCAATTGTAAGTGTAATACTCTCTTCACTAATATCAGTAAAACCTAACGACAATCCATGTAACTCAGGTATTGATTCGGTTGACCAAGAAAGATTTTGAGGAGAACTATCTTCGTCTGAATATCCTATTAAAACACTATTCATTTCACCTTCTTCAAATACAACATTTTGAATAGGATAGATTTGAGGTGGACAATTTGACGCTTCAATATTTATTGTTACTGATCCATCAGCACTACCTGAAAAGTTCGATACAGTATAACTTATAACTTCTGTTGCGTTTAAATTTCCCGCGGTATACATTGCTGTTTGAGTAGTAACTCCACCATCAAATGAGATGTCACTCCAATTTGAAAATTCACCAAACTGTGGAGAATTATTCAATGTAATATTCAATGGCATAAATGTTGCAAAGTCGATACCTAAAAATTCAACTTCAATAGAAGAATTTTCGTCAACATCATAAATTGAATTATCTGCAATAATAAATCTAGTTGAAACTGATCTGCCAGGTAAATTGGTAATAGTAATCACTTTTGTCCCGGATTGCACGCCTGCTTCATCTATAACTCGATATGGAATATAATCGATGTTACTTGAATGCCCATTTTGGTCATATTGCCAAATTGCACCACCAATATTGGTCATTCTACCGCCGAATGCACCTTTCCCATCTCCATTTGGATGTGTTAAAACAAAATTGATTGTTAAATCATTATCTGATGTCTCAGCATCTTCAATAACATCAGCAAGATCAATTTGGAAAATTGCTTCTCCACCAGAATTAGCAACAAGTGATTGTGCAATAGGTGGATCATTTATTGGCATTACATCCAGAGTAACTGTTGCTAGATTTGATACATCTCCATCCAAATCAGAAACTGTAAAAGTAATATAATCGGTTCCGTTAAAATCCTCAATTGGTTTATATGTTACTTGGTTTGCAATCGATTGAAACACTACTGCATTGTCAGGAGTATCTACAATTTGATATGTTAATTCAGATAGATCGTTATCTACATCTTCAGCCAATAGATAAAAACTTATAAATTCTTCTTCGAGGAGTTGTATCGTTCTGTTTTCAGCAATGGGAGAATCATTTACAGGAACTACAAATATCTCAACATCAGCAGTAACCATACCTCCAAATCCGTCTTCAACTGTAAATGTTAAAATCTCTGAACCACTCCAATTATCTGGAGAGGTAATTGTTATGATTTCTAAACTAACTTCTACATTCAAATCAATACTCTCAGAAACAGTAATATTTAATTCATCTCCATCATTATCTTGAAAGTAATCAGCAATTGACAAAATTAACTCTTCGTCTTCGTTAAATGATAAACTAATAGGTAAGCTAATTTCAGGTTCACTATTTAATGGAGAAACTATGATTTCTACATCATCAGATGAAATTGCTCTACCTTGCTCATCACTTAAATAAAATGTTACAACTTCTGAACCATTCCAATCACCAAAAGAACTAAAAATAACCATCAAACCATAAATATTGATTTCAATATTTTCATTGTTTGAAGATGATAAAGTTAGAACATCTCCATCTATGTCTTCAGTAAATTCTCCAAAATCAACAATCAATTCAGAACCTTCGTTAAATGTAAAGTTTTCTGGTAAGAAAATAGCAGGTGAGTCATTTATTGGTGATACAATTATCTCAATATCAGAAAATGCAACTCCACCATATCCATCATCTACTATAAATGTTACATTTTCTATTCCATTCCAATTTTCTTGCGGCAGGATTGTTACATCATAACCATCAATTTCAATATCTAATACTATATTTTCAGAAACTGACAATTCAAGAATATCACCATCTGCATCGAATACAAACTGCTCAAAGTCAATTACAGTAGCCACATCTTCAACTAAACTGAAATTATTTGGTAAACTCAATTCTGGTATGCTATTTACAGGATTTACAATAATTTCAATTTCATCAAAAGCAATTCCACCAAAACTATCGTCAGCAATAAAAGTAACAAATTCAGAACCATTCCAATCAGCAGTAGTACTTAAAATAACCATCATTCCATAAGTACTAATGTCAATGTAATCATTTCCAGAATGGGATAAATCCATAGCATCACCATCAATATCTTCAACATAATCAGTAAAATTAACAATCAGTTCAGAATTTTCATTAAATGTAAAGTTTACAGGAAGAGTAATTGTAGGTGCATCATTAACAGGTAAAACGATAATCTCCACATCCGTAGAAACTACTCCGCCATATCCATCATCACCTGTAAAGGTGATTACATCTGAACCATTCCAATCTTGTTGTGGTATCAAAACAACCGTATATCCATAAAATTCTACATCAATCATATCATTGTTTGAAACAGATAAACTAACATAGTTACCATCTGCATCATAAATGAATGGTTGAAAATCAATTGTAGTTATCTCATCTTCATTAAAAGTGAAATTTGAAGGGATATTTAATTCAGGTATTGAATTCACAGGATAAACAATAACATCAACTTCGGAAGTTGCAGTCCCACCCACTCCATCGTCGGCGATGAATGTAATGGTTTCGGTCCCATTCCAATTCTCAGATGAATTCATAATTACCATCAGACCATAAATATCTATTACAACATATTCATTACCCGAGACAGATAAAGAAAGAGCATCACCATCAATATCTGATAAATATCCTGTAAAATCTACAATTAACTGTTCTCCTTCATTAAAAGAAACTTGTTCTGGCAAATCTATATTTGGAGCGTCATTAACAGGTAATATTGTTAATATAAAAGTTTCTGAATCCAAAAACTCGCCATCAGTAACTGAAACTGTTACCCAAGCTGTTCCAAAATAATTTTCAGTAAAAGAAAACATTACTTGATTGTCATCAACAAATATTGTTACCTCTTCATTGTAAGTAGATGCATCAAATGTCAAATTTTCTGAATCAATATCCTCTGCATACAAAGGTAAAATAAATACTTCGTCTTCATCTGCATATTGCTGACCTATAGTAGTTAACACTGGTGCATCATTAACAGGATTTACGGTAAAAGTGGCTTCGCCGTAATCCCAAAAATGAACTATCGTATTTGCATCGGTTACTGTAAAGGTTACTGTTTCGCTACCATTCCAATTTTCGTGAGGTGGTTCAATAGAGACAAGATTAAACTCGTTCATGCTTACGATAAGTTCTTGATTTCCTTCAAATTCCCATACCACCTCATCACCATCGCTAACTATTACATAATCATCTAGATCGAATATCGGGAAATTACTACCCTCATCAACGAATAAATCAGGAATACCCGTTATCTCAGGAGGGAAATCATTTGGATCAGCTGTTATATATAAAATATAAGGTTGAGTGCTTTCTGCATCGAAAGGATCTGAAGCAATAATCTCAATGAACTCTGTTCCTAAATCTTCTAGTCCTGGGTTACCAGCAATTGTTGCTGTGCCATTTCCATTATCTGTAAATGTTAACCAGCTCGGAACAGGTTCAAAAGTTGTTAGTGTTACAGCATCATTGTCGAGTTCATTCACGACAATATTGTAAATATAGTCAATTCCTAAATAAGCCCGGTCATTTGGTGAACTGACAAATTCTGGAGGACTATTGATTGTAATTGTAGCACCACAAATTGAACCAACATTAAACAAACCACTTGCATCCCAACCAGGGTATTGAGAAAATACTATATCGTGAAGGTACAGCTCTTCTTGAGTCTCATAATCGTAGTATTTGAAAATTATAGGATTACCTTGCACAAAACCATTTGGGTTATCTTGCAAGTAACTTTCCCAAGCATTTAACACCATATACCGGGATTCATGTTCGTAAACGATAGCGCCACAACATAATTCACCATCAAAAACACCAATTTCTCCGCTTCCATTGGGTATAGATTCATTAGCTTGTAGTAGATCTACAATAATGATTGGTTGGAAGTTTGAAGTTTCAGTAAACTGATAATAAATCGGATCTGATGCAAACAGAAATGATAAAACAACTACAAATATACTGAATTTTATTTTATGTAATTTTTGGTTTCTTCTGACCATGTTTCTTTCTCCTTGGCTATTTTTGGTTTGCTTATATCTTTATCATACTTATTTAGATATTCAATCAACACTTTCCGTCTATGTTTAATAAGTTCTGTCATCTTTGTTTTCTCATCAACTTGATTTTGCAGAATTTCCTCTTGTAATATTTCTTCTTCTTTTATGATTGCAAGTTCTGTCATTAACATAGATTTAACATCTTAACACACTTTAATATTATTATGAGAATAACTTACTCCAAACACTATAAAAACACTATAAAGAAAACTGATTAAAGATGTTAATATTAAATACGGACAAGAATCTATGAATTTAATAGCACATTATGTTGCACTTGCTAATTGAATCTAAGTTATTTGTTAAATTTGAAATCTAGACAAGAGAGAATTTTGCTATAAATTCTGCATAAACTCGCTTAGATTTTGAGAGCGACTCAAATTTAGTTTTTTTCGAATATTTGTACGATAAACCTCAATCGTTTTGGGAGTTAAATTTGTTAAACCAGCTATATCTTTAGTCTGCAATCTTAACTTAAGAAACGCACATACTTTTTGTTCTCGTTGGGATAATTTTGGAAACTGCTCTTTTAATGTTCTATAAAATCTTCCATATACCTCTTTAAACCAAATTTCAAATTCATCCCATTCGTTACTTGAAGTAACTAAATTATTGAGTTTAAGTAACAGATTATTTAACTGACTTTTGTGTATTGAAACATTTGACTTATTTAGCCTTTCTACATCTAGTAGTATCTCTGATAATGTTTCCTGTTTGTCTAAAAGGTGCATTGCTTTTGTAGTTAAATCTCTATCTCGTTGCTCAATGTCCATCTTTAATTCAGCATTTTCTCTTTCTTTTTGTTCAGTTTCAAGTTCAATTTGAAGCCATTCAATAGATTCTTGTTTTTGATGGATTAACTGATTTGTCTGTTCATTGAATACATCTTTCTTTAATTTGATATACTCTTTAAGATATTTATTTGCTTCAAAGTACTTATTCTGTTTCTCGTAAAGTTCTGACAAAAATTCAACGAAGCGAATTTCCCACATTTTGAATTTATATTTTTGTACTAATTCAATGGCAAATTTACAAGTTTGGATTGCTTCTGAAGTTTTTCCTTGAGAATCATAGATATGACTTAAACCACTAGTAGTTGCCACAATCCCCTCAACACTTTTTATGTTTTCAAAAATCTCTTTTGCTTTTGTGTTATATTCTATAGCTTCATCAAATTTATCATTACTCAAACTCAGTCTTGATAATAAATCAAACGCTCTACCTTCTCCATGCTTGTCATCTATTTTTCTAAATATTTCTATTGATTGCCAAAGTGTTTCAATTGCAGAATCAACTTCACCTATATCACTTAGATTTCCAGCAAGATTTCCTAAGATTGTTGCTAGCATATTTTGTTCACCATTTTTCTTGGCAAGATCACGACATAGTTTTAATTGTTGGACTGCAGATTTAGGATTTCCCATTTCTGAGAAAATGTTAGCCATGTTATTCCTAACTCCTATCTCCATTAGTTTGTTTTCTAATTTTATTGAAATTTTTAGAGCTTTTTCATATTCTAAAAATGCACTTTTTGGTTCACCTGTATGAATCAAACTAGTTCCATACATTACTAGGGCTCTATATTGTCCTTCATTATCTACTTTTTCATTAAAATACTCAATGGACCGTTTTAAAGGGTGGAGAGCTTCTGAGAATTTTTGTAACTCGTAGAGTGAATTTCCTAATAAGAAATTTCCAATACCAATGTACTTTTCAATTTTTGATGATTTTGCTTCTTTAAGTAATCTATTTGCAGAAGATAGTGCTTCTTCAAAATTTCCTTTTCTGCATAAATCCTCAATAGAATTCGATGTTTGTTCAAACTGCTTTGATAATTTCCTAGTACTCATTATCGGAAATTTAATACAATAATATCATATAAAGTGTAATATTTATCAGAATCCTTGAGAAACCATATGGTTAAAAACAAACCGAAAATACAAGAAACCCACGATTATCGTGGGCTAACCGAAGGGTCATAATTACTAATCGTTTCAACGATTTACCCAAAAATACTGTTTATGAAGGGTTCTATCAAATACAACAAAACCCTGCGAAGACTTAATCTTCGCAAGGTTAACTATTTTAAGCTTATCTTATGGAGTTCCAAAAATGAGCTCAGCTGGATTTATCATTTTAAGCATATATCCACCTCCAGGTGAAAGTTCATCTAATCCTCCATACCATCCATATCCAACATAGTAAGTAGCAAATCCCATTTGATTTTTAATAAGTTGTGCGTTTGCTTCGATAGTTTCAAGAGCACCATCTAATTCATTTGAATATTGCGGTAAATACCCTATCCAATTCCAACCATCTGATAATTGAATTCCTTGATTCTGATAATCAACAGGTTCACCACTTAACTGGAAAGTTACATTTTGTGTTAGCATTATCATATACATACAAGTTACATCAATTTCATCTAAACCATACCAACCATAATCAGCATAATATGCAGCAAAACCGGTTTGATTTTTTATTAATGTTGCATTGTCACCTACAGATGATAAAACAGTATTTAGACTCATATCATCGCTAGTTAAATTAACAGAAAACCAACTCCATCCATTACTAAAAGGAATTTGAAGTTGACTCACACTTTCTTCAATTTCTGTTAATGGTACTTTCATCCCTTGTAAAATTTCTTTTGTGCCAGCATCCTGTAGAAATACTACGACTTCCATATTCTCCTGAACCCAAGACTGACTAACAGAAAAAGATAGATTAACAGTTTGAACACTTGAACCAGAAAAACTGATGTTGGTTCCATTTTGATTTGGTACCATTTTCCTCTCAACATAACTCACATGATTCTGCCCTTGCCAATATTCAGTAATATCAGATTCTGTAACTACAAAATGTAACTTTAGATTGTTACTTGTATAAGTATGAACTTTTTCTGCAGTTACTGTTACATCATAGTTAAGACCAGAACTACTTCCTGTTACATCCAATGTAAACGACGAATTAACAGCTTTTCTATTATTGTAGTAAGGTAGGTAAGTCGAATATAAACTTTGATTATAGCTACCTCCTTCATACTCTGTCACTCCATCGAATATTGAAGTTGGAAAACCTTGCATACCGTAATAATTTATTCTACTATTCGAGTATGAATTAGCATAAGAATCTCCATTATGATATTCTATCACAGCAACATCTTTACCATTATTTACTAAATCTTCCGCACCCATAGCTGAACCGGGACAATACACGCACCAAGTTCCAGTCCCTATTTCTAATATCACCATTTCTCTTTCTACTTGTGTAGAAAAAACACCCGAAAACAATACAATACTCGATAATAATATTTTTTTTAACATTCTCCTACTCCTTCTTATATTTTATTTTGAATAATATACCCCAACAGTACTTCTGTGTTAAGTTAACCTGTTCCTACTTTCCAATAACATATTTGATTATTTTAACAATAAAAGTTTTTGAGTTGATTGGAAACTACCTGTTATCAGTTTCGCTATGTAAACTCCAGAAGAAAAATTATCAGCATTCCAAGTAACTGAATGATAACCTGCATCCATTTGTGCATCTACTAGTGTTTCAACTAATTGACCAGTTAAATTATACACCTGTAGAACCACTGCATGACGGGACTCTATCATCGGTAAACTGAAACCAATAACTGTACTCGGGTTAAAAGGATTTGGATAGTTCTGTGATAAACCAAATTCTGTAGGTATTAATTCAGTTGCACCTTTGAATAAAACAGGTTCAATGTCATTTCCTACTATTCCGTCTTTTTCAAATATCAAATGATCTAATACATCAAGTTCTGTTTTTGTTTCAGTATTATAAACTCTAAATGTTAGGTCTTCTCCATCATTACCATATACCATCAAGTTAGCTGTATAACTATCTGTTAGTGGGAAGTATGTGGCTTCTGTTACTCCCCTTACTTCATCATCAACAAATACTGCAAGTTGATTTCCTTCTGCAAGTTCTGCTGTAATCGCCATATTGTGTTCGTATTGATGAGGATTAACACTCCAGTTTAGTTCACTAATTTCTTCAATATCTGCTTTAGTGAGTGGGGGTGAACCATAAACTAGATATGTACTAGAAGTCATTTTTAGCATATATCCATCCCCCGGTTCCATAGTATTTAAACCGTTTCCACTATACCAACCAAATTCTTCATAATAATTTGCGAAGGAACTTTGATTTTTGATAAACTCACCAAGTGGCTGAATACTATACAAAGCTTCATTAATTCCATTAGAAACCTGTGGTAAGTATGAAATCCAATTCCATTCAATTGTTAATTGAATTGGACTATTCAAATAGTCAACTGGATAGCCGTCAAAACTGATATCGGAATTAGCATTAGTTTTAATCATAAACATACTTGTTACATCTATTTCATCAAGTCCATTACCACTATACCATCCAAATCCATCGTAGTACATAGAAAAACTGTTTTGATTTTTAATCATTTCTGCATTTGCACCAACAGTTGCTAAAACAGTATTCAATGTCATATCATCATTTTCTATATTAACTGAAAACCAGTTCCAACCAGTACTTAATGGAATCTCAATTGTTGTTGGAGTTTCTTCATTAACAGTGAAAACAACTGGAATTGTAATACTCTGATTATTCCAATCATTTGAAGTAATGTTAACTGTTCCATTATAAACACCTTCTGGAATTTCTGTACCATCGCAAGTAACATTTATTGTTTCACTCTCGAACGGATTTATTGAACCACTTATAGGATTAACGGTTAACCACATTTCTTCTGCACTCAATGTTGTTATTGTTAATGTAATATTCGTAGCTTGATGACCACCATCTCCATAACTATCTTCGATCCAAATTTTCCAAGTTCCATTCATTTGTTCATCATTGAATGCATCTTTATTGATTGTATATGTTCCGTTATTTTGACCTGACGCAATAGGAATTTGTGTGCCTGATGGCGATTGAATATGAAACGAACCTTCATAAGAATAATTATCAGTACTCCAAGTATAAGATACACTAATACCTCCAATTAATCCTTCATCAGAAACCGTTACATTTGTCCAACCGGATTCAGTATATGTATTGTAATTCCATGAGCTTGCAGATGGACTATTTGGAACTGAATATGAATAATCAATCCTTCCAGTGGAAGAGTATGAAATATCAAATTCTAGGGATTCATTCCCTGTGTTACTAATCTCAAATTGACTTGTTGTTGTATTGCCAACTAAAGCAGAACAGTTTATTTCTTCTACATCAATATTAATACTCGGTCCACCTACTGAAAATATGTGAGGATCTGGTTCTCCGATAAATGGATGATTTGATGAATTTCCGTTTACATCAGTTGCTGAAATATAGTAGGCTACTTCTGTCCCTAAAGTTTGACCCGGAATGACTGCATTATAAGAATTCCCTGACTCATAGTTCATTGCTATTGTGTTAAAGCTACCACCATTTATTTTGTAATGTACTTGTGGGTTGCTTGATAAGGCTGCACCACTATAAGGAATAAAATCTGCCGTTATATTGTAATCTGTATCTGCAGATACATTTGGAGATACAGGAATATGGCTGATATACAACATTTCTCTGTCAGCAATTCCTTTTGCTCTGCAATGAAGTGCGTCTGTTGATTCCCAACTTCCTGTAAACCCTAAAACTTCATAACCAGGCATTGCCTCTTGATAAGATGCTATTGCGTCATCATCATAAGATGAACCTGTAATAGGTATAAGTACTTTATCATTTAGAATTAATGAATTTGTGTAAGGCTGATCCTGATGAGTATATACCCTGTATACTTCAAAAGGAGTTCCATACGAAGATAATTGATTTGCATAATAATCAGCTGTTGCTTCAATTTCATCATATTGCGCATGACTTGATGCTACTTCACGAATCATAACTTTGTCAACATCTAAGAATTTTCCCCAACAATCAATGTGATCAATGTAGGTATTATTAGGGTCGGGTATAACATGATAAGTGTGGATTCCAAGATAATCCTCTACCATTTGAGAAATTTGTTCAGGTGTTTCTGAATTTTCACTCCAAACTAAATCAGATGACGACGCAATGCCCATACCATCTGTCATATAATTTCCACCAGCTGTCACTAGATCCATACCATATAGAGGAATATCAAGAAATTCTGCAACTTCTATCGGAATGTCATTATCATTTGGTCTAGGTCGATTGTATTCAAAATTTACAATACAAACTTCATTACTACCATTAACAACATACCACGGTCCGTAATCTCGTGTCCAATATGAATCAGATGGTGCGTGAATAAAATTGCAGTTATCCAAATTTACACCTGCAGACTGATATTGACTGATAAC
Organism: uncultured bacterium; assembly: GCA_964607375.1. GTDB lineage: Bacteria > Fidelibacterota > Marinisomatia > SCGC-AAA003-L08 > JACNLC01 > JACNLC01. Next base: position 1,134 of record CAZSJY010000055.1, on the reverse strand, counting down.
AGTGTTTTCTTGACTTTGCCCGGAAACAATCGTCGTAACAATAGCATCCTCGGACATCTCCGCGATGATTTCTGTGGAAATTCCAAATGGATAACGAACCAATATACCCTCCATTTTTTCAAATTCAGCTATATTTCTAACAGGACCTACTGGTGGATCTGTTTCATAGAAATCGCGACCTATTTCATCCCTTCGAAGTTCTTCTTCAGGTGTCATCCATTGTGGTAAAGAGTTTGGATTTTTTTCTGACCATTTCTGTGTTTTCTCAATGAGATCCATATTGTTCGTGAAAACTAAAGAAAACATCAAAATTGATAATATCACTTGTATAATTTTTTTCATTTTAAAAATCTCCTAATTTTGACCTAATAAAATCACGCCCCTGCGAGAGGGGCGTGATTAAAATACTTCTATAATGTCTTATTTCATCAATAACATTTTCTTTACAGAATTAAAGTCATTTGTCTGAATACTGTAAATGTAAACACCACTTGATACAGATTCTCCACTAAAGTTTGTTCCATCCCACTGTACTTGATGATAACCAGCACTCTGAAGAGTACTACTCACTAACTCAGTTACTAACTGTCCCATAATATTGTAAACAGATATAGTTACATTGGATTCATAAGGTAAATCATAGTTAATTGTAGTTACAGGATTAAAAGGATTAGGATAATTCTGTGATAAACTATACTCACTTGGTGTAGTTAATAATCTTAGTAACACAGGATCTATATCATTCCCTACTATTCCGTTAACTGCAAAAGTTAGATGATCTAATACTTCAAGCTCTACCTCTGTCTCAGATTGATATACTCTAAATGTTAGGTCTTCTCCATCATTTCCGTAAACCATCAAGTTAGCTGTATATGAATCTGTAAGTGGGAAGTATGTTGATTCTACTACTCCTCTTACTTCATCACCTACAAATACTGCAAGTTGATTACCTTCTTCAAGCTCAGCTGTTATTGCCATGTTATACTCATATTGATGTGGGTTAACTGACCAATGAAGTTCTTTAACTTCTGTGTTGTTATCAACCTTTACTAACCCAACTGGAATGTTATAGACTAACTCATCTTCAGCAAGCATTAATAGCATATAACCATCACTGGGATTCATAACTTCTAT
>CAZSJY010000054.1:0-12313 GCA_964607375.1 uncultured bacterium | reverse complement strand
GGTGTGTATTTTACCGGCAGCTTGTGGCGCTGTAGATCCTTTGTTAACCGTCCACGCTCTTAGTTCTGTTTCGTTGTGCGTAAAAAATGTTTCTAAATTTAACAATTGATAGGTAGATAGAATAAGTTTATCTATACCTGATTGTTTTAATCCGTATTCTTCCAAAAATAATTTTTTATCTTCATCTTCCATTACAGCAATTTCCATTTCAAGTTCACCACATAATCTGATTGCTAAATTATTTTCAGTTTCTGCAAAATGCAACACTGCTTTTGGAAGATCTCCACGATTTGAAGATGCAATTTCTTTTTCGTCAACATTTGCAATATAAATTGTGGGCTTACCTGTTAGAAGTTGCAGGTTGTTTAGGATTTCTCCATCTTTTGGTGCTAATGCAATGTTGCGAACTAAAGTTCCATTGTTGATATGAGGGAGAATTGTATTTAGCACTTCCAGTTCTGCTATAGATTCTTTATCACCAATTCTAGCAGTTTTATCAACTTTTTCAATTCGTTTTTCTATTGTTTCCAAATCTCTTATTAACAATTCGTTTTCGATTGTTTTTATATCTCGTATTGGGTCAATGGAGGACTCAGTATGGGTTACATTTGGATTTTCAAAACATCTAACTATGTGAAGCAATGCATCCACATTCCTAATATGAGACAAAAACTGATTACCTAAACCTTCTCCTTTACTCGCTCCCTTTACTAAACCAGCAATATCAACAAACTCTACTTGAGCTGGTATTACAGATGGTGATTTGAATATTTTAGCAAGCTCGGTAAGTCGTTGGTCTGGAACTTCCACAATTCCAATATTAGGATCAATTGTACAAAATGGATAATTTTCTGCAGGTACACTTGACCCAGTTAGTGTATTGAAAATAGTAGATTTTCCAACATTTGGTAATCCGATAATTCCACACCGTAAAGCCATAGTGTAAATTACTTATATTTTATTTAATAAGGTGCAAAGAAAACCTGCAAAAATAGCAAGTTATATCAATCCCAAGTGATAGTAATTTCAATAGATAATTACTCGCAGATTTGTCCATCTTCATTATTTAGGTGTGCAAATATGTTGTAAGTTTGTTTTCAGAAACAAGAGGATAAAACAAAAATAATCCTACTCTTGGAGATTTTGAGTTTAAATTTATTTTCCAAAAACGAGGAATCCGCCCAAATGTCCAATGACTGCAATAATCCACATCGAAGCAAGTTGTAAACAGAAATACAAGCATCCTTGCAATCCTGATAAAGGTCCTCCAAAATACCTTAAAACTACAGCAATTCCCAGCAGTACGAACATTATTACGGATAATCGAATTTTCTTAGTAATAATTTGATAATTTCGTCCACGATATTTTCGTTTCCAATCTGTCCATCCCGTTGCGAAAGTTAATAATCCACCAATAAATGCAATTATGAATAAAATGAATCCTATTTGTTCAAATTCAACTGCTGTGTTAGAATAAACACCCTTTTTAAACCAGTTTAGAAAAAATGAGATTATTTGAGCTAAAATCGCTATAGGGAGCAATCCAATTGAAACATGAGTTGACATTGTGTGTAAACGATACAGAGGTTGTGGTCTTTTAATCTCAACATCGTGGATTATCGGAATTTTATGTCCTATAACATCAGTAACCTCAATTACGGCACCACAAAGAGGACATACAACAAGTCCATTTTCATCAACATCGTGCATTGAAAGTTCCAAGTGACAAATTGGGCATATAAATTTATTCTGCCGATATTTGAGTTTGGATTTTTTCATTATCTTCCCCTTAATAAGCTGGAAACAATAATGGTTCTTTGGATTTCGCTAGTTCCTTCATAAATTTGGAATATTTTAGCATCACGCATAAGTTTTTCCATTGGAACTTCCATCGAATACCCATATCCACCAAGTATCTGTACAGCATCAATGGTGGCTTTCATACAATAGTCAGCAGCATAAGCTTTCGCCATAGCAGATTCTTTTGTGTTTGATAATTCTTTGTCATACAGCCAAGCTGATTTCCAAGTGAGAAGTCGTGCAGTCTCAACATGCATAGCCATATCAGCTAACTTAAAACTAACTCCTTGATACTTTATAATTTTTTTGTCAAAACATTTTCTTCGCTTTGCGTAATTTGTGGCAATTTCAAGAGCAGTTCTTGCAACACCAACAGCTGCTGCAGCAACCAACGGACGAGAATAATCGAAAGTTTTCATGGCAATTTTAAATCCATCGCCTTCTTCTAAAATACGATTTTCAATTGGTACTTTTACATCTTCAAAAGCTACTCTAACTGTATTTGATGCATGTTGTCCTAAGTTTTCTTCTTTTGGTCCACGAACAATTCCTGGAGAATCAGCATCAACTATAAATCCTGTTGCACCCCCTTCAGCTTTTGCCAAAACAAAATACCAACTGGCTACACCACCACCGGTAATCCACCATTTTAGACCGTTAATTGAGTAAGTATTGTCATTAATTTTGGTTGCAGTTGTTGATAAACGAGATACATCTGATCCAGCATCCGGTTCAGTAACTGCATAGGAAGCAAACATTGCTTTTTCTGTCATTGGCTGTAAAAATTTACGTTTTTGTTCGTCTGAGCCAGCAACAATCAGTGGGCCTTGAGCTAAAGCATTTGCATCGAGGGCGATTCCTATGCCACTACATGCTGCTGAAATTTCTTCTGCAATAATGCAAGTTGCTAAACTTCCTCTTTCTGGTCCACCAAATTCTTTCTCTACATGAGAATTTAGTAACCCTTCTTTCCAAGCCAATTTTGCAATTTCGTAAGGAAATTCACCTGAACGATCATGCTCAGCAGACGCAGGCGCAACGACCTCTTTTGCGAACTTTCTAGCTTTTCCCTGAAGTTGTTTATGTTCTTCGGACAGATTAAAATCAATCATTTTCCATTTCCTTAATTTTATTTACTGTAACTTCTTTGATATCAAAATCTGATGTATTTTCTACATCCTTCTTATAGGATACACGACCACCAAATCTCCCTTGACTGGAAATTATTCCGATTATCATAGCCCAAATAACTAATATAGGTTGAATAAATCCAATTGAAATATAGTTAAATGTAGAACAGTTATATTCGGCACCGCTGAAGATATTTCCAGAAACAGATAACAAGCTAATAAATAAAAATATAGACAATCCAAACTTTTTCTTAAATGAAGGAAACCAGTTTGCGTGCTTGTGAGATCTTTCAATAACTCCTGAAACAATACTAATTATTATTGTGATTAAGGATATCGCTAACAAAAAATTAGACATTGTCCAATATAAGTGTTTTTCGCTATAGTCAAAAAGATGGTGAAAGATTGCAGTCAACGGAATTGTTATACATGGAACATGCACAACCATTGAATGCAAATGCAATTTTTTAATTTTGTTCATATTGTTGCCAATTATTAATCAGATAAGAATATCAAGAATACTATTTTTTTTACTCAAAAATCAGCGGATAAGTTATTGAGAAGAGCAGAATATATAAAACAGAAAATTACTTTTTATCTGCATCAGTAGGATTTGTGGTTTTGGTTTGAGAATTATCATCTTGCTCTTTCTTTTTCCCTTGAATTGCTTTCAAAATTTTCATATTAGCGTCAGAAGGATTAAGATTAAAAGATTTTTGAGCCTCAGATTCTGCAACATCATACCATTTCTTCTTGGCATAGGAAACAGCCAAGTTATGATGAGCCCTAGCTAAAAGATCTAATTCATCATAGTCGGGAGAATGCCCATCATCCTTGAGTTGATAAATGACATAACTAAATTCATTAATAGCTTTTTCGATGAGGTTCCACTCATAATACTGTATTCCTCTTTCCATTGCCAACTCAGTATCAGTTTTGCCACAAGCTACAATAAAAAGAAAACCTAAAATTAGAAAAGAATTTTTCATTACAATACTCCACAGACGCAAAATTAGCATAAAAGTTACCGTTCGAATTTCCGAGCATTCACAAACAAAAATCAAGTGAATAATAAACTAAATTTATGTAAAATTCCCAACAACAATGAAGCAAATGAATTTTGAGTTCTGTCTGTTGTTTCTAAAACTTCGGTATGGGATAACGGTTTTGATGAAATTCCTGATGCATAATTAGTTAGACAAGATATACCCAAGAATTGCATTCTGAGTTTTTGAGCTTGCATAATTTCGGGAACTGTTGACATCCCAACTGCATCGCCACCAAGTTTGCTGATTTCTTCGATTTCGGCTGGGGTTTCATATGATGGTCCCAATGTCCAACAATAAACTCCCTTACGAACTGGAACCTTTTTCTGGCTAGAAACCTGTTCAGCAATTTGAAGTAGAGTATAACAATTATTCGAAAAGTCAGATTTTACTTTTGGATTTTCTATAGACTCTCTGAAAGTAAAATCCAAATATCCGTTGATAAGCATTAAATCTCCCAAATCCCATTCTTTGTGAATACAGCCTGCTGCGTTGGTGAGGATTAGTGTTTTGCAGCCAAGTAAGTGAAAAAGTCGAACCGGGAATTGAATTACATCAATTGAGTGGCCTTCGTAATAATGGAATCTACCTCTCGCACAAAAAACTGGTAAATCGTTTATGAATCCAAAAACAAATTCACCTTTGTGACCTTCTACTGATGTCTGTAAATATCCGGGAATTTTAGAATATGGGATAGAAATTGTATTTGTTAAGTGTTCCGAGAAATTACTCAACCCCGAACCCAAAACAATAGTTACTTTTGGTGTTTCTGGTAATTTATCATTCAAAAATTTGGCAATCAGTTTAAGGTTCATATTATCTCCCTCTGTTTGGTTGCAAGTTGTCCACACGCAGCATTAATGTCTTGTCCTTTACTCCATCGTGTCAATACTCTCACATTCCCACGATTTGAATAAAACTCATTCAAGAAATTTTCAATAGTTTCATCACTTGGTCTTTTATATTTACCTCCCGTTTCATTGTATGGTATGATATTTAGTTTGCAGTTTATATTTTTCAGTAGTTTTGCCAATGTTTGTGCATTTTCAATTGAATCATTAATGTTTTTCAACAAAACATATTCAAACATTACCTTTCTTCGTTTGTCACAAGGAAATTGTTTTACAGTATTGATTATATCTTGTACACCCCACTTTTGATTTATAGGCATAATTTGTGATCGTATTTCGTCAGTTGGTGCATTTAAAGAAATCGCCAATTTATATTTTCGAGCTTCTTTGATGAATCGCTCAATATTAGGAATTATTCCTCCTGTAGAAATGGTAATTTTAGATGATGCAAGATTAAAACCTTTTGGATTATGAAAAATATCCGAAGCTGACATCACTCGATTGTAATTTAGAAAAGGTTCGCCCATCCCCATAAAAACAACATTCGTAATCGGTTGTGAAACATAATTTCTAATAAATATCAATTGGTCAACAATTTCTCCAGTATATAAGTTTCTTGTAAATCCAAGTGTAGCTGTAGCGCAAAAATCACATCCCAAACTGCATCCTATTTGAGAAGAAAGACATACAGTATGACGATTATTTTCAATAATGCTTACTGTTTCGATAAACTTGTTATCTACTAACTTAAATAGAAACTTAGTTGTTGATTCGGTTTTAGATTTACTTATTTTCTCTAACGATAATGTGGAAATCACACAATTGGCTTCAAGAAAATCTCTAAATTTCTTCGAAATGTTTGTCATTCTAGACGTCTGTGCTATTCCTTCGCGATACATCCATTCATACAACTGTATGCCACGATATTTAGTTTGTCCGACGGATACAGTCCAATTTTGAAGTTCGGATAATGACATCCCTTTTAGAGTTATTGTTGGTTTGTAATCCGGAGATATTTTACCGGAACTATTTTTATCAGTAATCATTGAGTAAATATTACATGTATTCTTTGTGTTACATCAAGGAATTTCATTGTGTAACTGTGAAGAACCCTTTAGATTTAACACCCAAAAAATTAGGATAATTATGGATAACATTAAACTTGTAGAAAAATTAAACGGAACAAAAGCAGAACTTTTCGATGAAATTGGGAAAGTCATCATCGGGCAAAAAGAAATTGTAGAACATCTTTTTGTTGCACTTTTATGTAAAGGACATATTTTGTTAGAAGGAGTTCCAGGTCTTGCAAAAACATTGCTTATTAAAACATTAGCAGATGTCATGGATTTGAAATTTAGTAGAATACAATTTACACCAGACTTGATGCCATCCGATATCACTGGAACGGAAATTATCGAAGAGGACACCTCTACTGGAAAACGCTCATTTAAGTTTTTCAAAGGACCGGTTTTTGCAAATATCATACTTGCAGATGAAATCAACCGAACTCCACCAAAAACTCAATCTGCATTATTGGAAGCAATGCAAGAACACAAAGTAACCACAGGCGGAACAACTTATACCCTAGACGAACCGTTTTTTGTGTTGGCAACTCAAAACCCGATTGAGCAGGAGGGGACTTATCCGTTACCAGAAGCCCAACTTGACAGATTTATGTTTAATCTCAAAATTGATTATCCACTCCCTAGCGAAGAAATTGATATTGTCAAATCCACAACAACAGGTGTTTTGGACAAATTGACAAATGTGATAAGTCTGAAAGATCTGTTGGCATTTCAAGAGTTAGTTCGGGATATTCCTGTTGCCGATAATGTGATAGAATATGCTGTTAATCTCGTTGGAAAAACCAGACCAAAAAGCGAATTTGCACCTCAATACATACAGAATTGGTTAGATTGGGGAGCAGGACCAAGAGCTAGCGCTTACTTGATTTTAGGTGCTAAAGCCAAAGCGGTTTTGGATGGCAGAACCACTCCAGATATTGCCGATGTAAAAGAAATGGTTAAGCCGGTGATGAGGCACCGAATTATCACCAATTTCAATGCAGAAGCTGACGGAATCAACACTGACAATATTCTCGACAAGCTCATAGCGGAAGATGACTAAGTCTCAATATCTCACTCCAGAGATAATTTCAAGATTAGACAATTTATCCCTCAAAGCAAGATTAGTTGTTGAAGGATTTATTGTGGGTTTGCACAAAAGTCCGTATCACGGATTTTCAGTTGAATTTTCTGAGCATCGAGCATATGGCCCAGGAGATGAAATTCGTCACATCGACTGGAAATTATGGGGAAAAACAGAGCGATATTATGTAAAGCAATTTGAAGAAGAAACTAATTTACGGTCATATTTATTGGTTGACCAAAGTCGTTCCATGGATTACCGTTCCGAAAAAGTCAGTAAATTAGAATATGCTCAGATTCTATCTGCATCGTTGGGATATTTAATGCTCAAACAACAAGATGCTGTTGGTCTTTCATTGTTCGATTCCGAAATTCGTTCTTCTGTTCCTTCTCGTTCAAAATCAAGCCATCTGAATGTGTTAATTGGTGAGATGTCAAAAATTCAACCGGGACCTGAAACGCGAATTTCTCCCATTCTTCATCATTTTGCTGAAGCAATAAAAAAACGCGGATTGATCATTCTAATTTCAGATTTATTTGATGATGTAGAAGAAATATTATCTGGCTTAAAGCATTTTCGGCACAAACGGCACGAAGTTATTGTTTTCCACATTTTGGATCCACAAGAAATGAATTTGGACTTTTCCAAACGAACAATGTTTAAAGATATGGAAACGGGCGAAAAAATAATTACTGAACCGTGGCACATTCAAAAAGATTATCAAAAGACGATGAACGATTTTTGTCATTACTTCAAATCTCGATGTCGTAAGAATAATATTGATTATATCCCGATTACAACTGACCGTTCTCTTGATTTAGCGTTGAGTGAATATCTGATAAAACGAACAAAAATTGGTTAATTTTATATCTTCAATTTATACAAAAAGAGTAAGAAGAGTATAAAATTGTTACAATTATTTCAAAAAATGTGATATAAGTCTCATATATTTTGTTAAATTAGATATATATTTACCGCAAGTTTGTTAGGGAAAAAGTTGGAGGAGGAGCACCGGGAAGATTTCCGGTAAAATAAAAAAGGGCTCGATTAGAGCCCTTTCCCATTTACAAAACAAAGATTATTTATTCTTTAATCATCTTCCGAATAGCTGGAATAAACAGATTTTCAATTTGGCTGATCATTTTTTCCATTTCTCTCACAGCTTCAGCACTACCGATATCCTCGGTTTCCAAATCTTTCGCTTGAAGAAAGTAATCTTTCGCTTCAGCAGAATACTTCCTTGCTTTAGTGAATTGTTGGGAGATTGCATCTAAAGTACTATTATCACGCACATCTTCATTTGAGATTTCATTGAATAGATCTCTTGCTGGTTCAAATTCTTTTAACGCAAGTTTCTGATATAATACACCTACATTGTAGTAGATATCAGCATCATAAGGAAATTCCCTTAATACTAACATTGAATAATCAATTGCTTTATTAAAATCACCGAGTTCAATATACACAAAAATCAATTTTTGCATCACCTGACCAGGTTTTTCGAGTAAATCAATTGTTTTTAAGTAATAATCAACTGCATCGTTATACCTTTTTTGCCGTTGAGCTATATCACCAGCAGTTTGAAGAACATTTACATTATCGTTTGCATTTTGCAATCCTTGTTCAATAATTGTTCTACCTTTTTCAAGATTGTCGGTATTCAAATGTAGCGTTGCCAAAGTGCTGTAAGCATTACCATCAGATGGGACTAATCGCATAGCCAATTCAAATAATTCAATGGCATTATAAATTTTACCTGCAGAATAATGTTCAACACCGGCATTATAAATTTTACTCCACTCTTCAATACTGTAAACTTCAATGGCTTGTTGAATGGTTCTGATATATTTTTGATTATCAGTCAAAAATGGTTTTTCAATTTCAGTTTCTGGGTTTCGACGAAGTGCTTCATCGAACATCTCCACCATTTTACCCCACCTTTTTTGTGGCCGGTAGATTTCTGTTGCCATAATATAAGGAATAAGCGCATTGTTTGGTTCCACTTCTAATGCTTTTATAAACCACTTTTCAGCTTCTATAACATTTCTCTCACTTCTGAGAGTAGTTTTGGCAGTAGTAAATTCCATACTGCTGGAAACACAACCATATCCGATTAGTGCTAAAATTACAATTGCAATTATTTTGTTCATTGTTAACCTTTCTATAATAATTCTTCAATCGCTTTACAGCGTTTGTTTATTTTTTTTAAATTTGCCTGAAGTAGCCCTTCCAAGCCAAAACCGCCTACTGTAAACGAAGCTACAGATGCTCCGTTTATTACAGCATTCAACCAATCATTTGTTCCGTATTTTGCAAGATAGCCGACAAATCCACCAGCAAAACTATCTCCAGCTCCCGTTGGGTCAAAAACATCTGTATTTGGCACAACTGGGATGTTGATCTTCAGATTATCATAAGCAAGTAGAGCACCATTTGCTCCTTTCTTTATCACAATAACAGAAGGTCCTTTTTTCATTAATTCGTCTGATGCGAGATTCAAGTTTTCTTGTTCAGTAATTTGGATTGCTTCCTCATCATTCAACAAAAACACATCAATTCTTGCTAAAACTTCTTCCAATTTAGAAAGATTTAAATCAATCCAAAGATTCATTGTATCACAGATTATTAATTCAGAACTTACATTTTGTTCGATAACCGAAAGTTGTAATTCCGGTTGGATATTACCTAAAAATACTAACGAGTGGTTTTTGTGGGAATCGTTAATATTTGGATGGTAATTTTCAAAAACACCTAATTCTGTTGATAGAGTTTTTCTTGTGCAGTAATCGTGACTATACTCGCATTTCCATCTAAAAGTTTTGCCTTTTTGAATTTCCAGGTTCGTTAAGTCGATATTATACGATTCAAACAAATCAATTCCGGATTTTGGAAAATCATCTCCGACCACTCCAACCAAACTTACTGGAGCATAAAGTGATGACGCTATCGAGAAATAAGAAGCGGAACCTCCCAAAATTTCACTTCGATTTCCCTTTGGTGTAATTAAACTGTCCAATGCGATTGAGCCAATGGCAAGTATGGATTTTTGCTGATTCATCAGACGGAAAGTTTACCGTGAATTTTGCATTAAAACCAAGTTGGATTCATCCTAAAATCAACCTAACTTATGACTATGGCATATATGGAATACTGCTCAAATTGTGGAAATAAAAACTCTGAAAAGTATATGGAAGGGCGACACCGTTTTTATTGCAAAAACTGCGATACGGTTCACTATGAAAATCCAAAACCAACCGCAACAATGATTTGCCCTAAAGGAGATGAAATTCTGTTAGTTCGAAGAAAATTTACACCAGCAAAAGGATTTTGGTGTTTACCCGGTGGCTTTATGGAGCTTGGAGAAACTCCTCAACAATCTGCAATCCGTGAGTTGAAAGAAGAAACAAATCTAGTTGGGAAAGTTTCACAATTTATTGGACATTGCTCTCATTTTAATTCAGTATTTGGTGATGTACTTCTATTAGGGATGGTTATGGAAATTGATGATTTTTCACCAATAAAACCTGGAGATGATGCGGAAGAAGCTCAGTTTTTTCCGTTGAACAAGTTACCAGAATTAGCATTTCGTTGCCATACAGAATTCTTGAAAATGTATAGAAAGGAAATAGGTCAATTATGAAAATTCTAATATTGCACGGTCCAAATATGAACTTATTAGGATTGCGGTCTGCACAAGATGGTTCTCTAATTACTTTGGATAAAGTCAACAAAGCTCTTCGTAAGCAAGTTAGAAATACAGATATTGAACTAAAAATATTTCAAACTCACTCCGAGAGTGAAGCAGTTACATTTTTACATAGAAATCGCAATAAAGCTGATGGACTTTTGGTTTCTCCAGGGGCGTGGAATCAAAACGGTTTTGTTGTAACAGATACACTAGACCTTATCAAATTACCATACATCACAATTTCGTTAGATAAACCTAAATCATCTATTTTCTCAGGTATAACAAATATTAATAATCCCAATGCAATAAATGGATATTTAGAAGGATTTAAGAAGATTATAGCTTATTTGTAGCTGGTCTCTCGATTCTAAGTATTTAATTTTAGGAGATATGAGTTGGATATTAGATATTGGAGTTTGGGTTTATAGAAATTAGGTCAATTAGGTAATTATAAGTTTTGACTGTCTATTGCTGCAGAAAACAGTATAATTGCCGGACCAATTAGCCACACATCTTTCCAATTTTCATCAAATTCGATTGACAATTCTCCACCAGGTACTATAACTTTAAGTGGACTTTGGAACTGATGATTTTGAGATGCGTAATAAGACGCCGCAACTGACCCAGAACCACAAGAGAGCATTACTTTTTCTATCCCCTTCTCGTAAGTGATAACTTTTATTGTTGAATTGTCTAATATCTCGTAAAAATTGACATTAATACCCTTTGGGGTAAAGACAGAAGAATAGCGAATACGAGGTGCGAATTCTCTTGCTTTTTCTTGGGAAAAGTTTGATACTTCTGTTGCAAAATGTCGGGCACCTGAATCAATATGCTTACCGGTAAAACCATTGATTTTTAATAAATCTGATTGGATTGTTGGAGCTAGCATTTTTAATCGAACTAAATCACTATCTAAAATTTCTGCTTTGTGTGGTCCATCTCCTGATGTGAATAATGTTGTTTTATCAATAAGTCCTTTTTGATATAAAAGCTTGGTTGCGCACCTAGCTCCGTTTGCACAAAAAGTTTCCCATGAGCCATCGGAATTGTAATAGTCCATTTTGAAATCATAATTTTGTTCATCTGATAAAATTAACACAGCATCCGCACCAATACCAGCCCTCCTGGAACAAACTTTCTGAATAAAATCACTATTTGAAATAATTTCGGGACATTCTTTTTTAATGAAGATAATAAAATCATTACCTGTCCCATGAGCTTTAGTAAATGGAATTTTCATTTTAGTCTAATACTAATTTCTGCTTTTGATGAAGGAATAGACTGGATGATTCGGAATATACCTTCTGTATTCACACAATTTACATTTTGTGATCCTCCAGCAGAATTTATTGAAAGAGTGGTGTTAATTTGCACCCATCTCTTGGAAAGTTCCTCGTCTTGCCTGTGCATATCTTTAACATATCCTCTTGGATTACCTGAATCCGTCAATACTGAAATTACATCCGTTATTACAGACCACCATTCATTTTCGTGAATAGTTTTACTAATTTTCGTTCCCTTCAATAAAGCTATTTTTGTTTCCATTATATTGTTTTTTTACAATCATTAGGTAGCTTAGCAATCATCATTTTCCCGATTTTCTTCTATTGCAATCTTTACATAACATTTGACAATTCTTTTCATCCG
>CAZSJY010000053.1:0-12834 GCA_964607375.1 uncultured bacterium | reverse complement strand
ACTTCTTTATCAATTAAACATAATGAGTTATTATGCGGGATGTAACACCTAATGAGATTTGGAAATTACTTTCAGATATTGGGTATCAGAACATTTTTATACAGAAATCCTTTATAAAGGATAGGGATACTATAATTCCAAAAAATCTAAATGTAATAGAGCGGCGATCAGTTTATAGTTTTGACTCATATAGAAACTTGCAAAAAAAAATATTCAATTCCTCCAAAGTAGAACTATTAAAAGAGAACATTATACATTCTTGTTCAAGATTAACGGTTTTCTTCAGCAGAAATTCTTACAATTGATTCAGAAGATATATTGGGGAACTGGTCCCCAATATATCTAAATAAAGTTACTTCAATAAAATCAACTTCTGTGTCAAGACTAAATCTGCAGTTTGAAGATTTACAAAGTAAAAACCACTTGGATAATTCGTTGCATCCCATAATACTTCATAACTTCCAGCCTCAAATTTATTGTTACTTTGTACTAATTGCTCAACTGATTGTCCATCTATATTGTAAATAGTAAGTAGCACGGAGCTTGGTGTAGGGAGTTGATAACGGATTGTTGTTTTCAGATTAAAAGGATTAGGATACGCACTCATTAATTCATAATCTAAAATGACCAATTTGTTTTCTATATTTACTTGTGCTTCATAAAATGCGAAAGAGCCCGGAATAGCACCGACTTCATAAGTTTCCAATTCGTTTCCGTTAAAATCTAAAACGATAACATCATCAGGTGCTGAATAATCAGATAAACCAAGGTATAATTTGTTGTTAAAAACTCCTGCTGAATAAACATCTGTATAATCACCGATTTGAGAACCATCCACCATATTAAGAAAGTGGTCTAATCTAACAACTCCACCGTTCCACATTCGATACACATAGTCATTAATAATCACTAAATCTGCATTAAATGATAGAGAAAGCCCGTAATCGTTGCTGATGACATCTCCTGTCTCCAAACTAATTTTTGATGCACCGGAATAAGTATTCCAATATCCATCATAGTAAACATTAGTAACAAAAATGAAATTGTGGTGAATTAACATTTGTCCCGGTCCATCTCCGACTGTGAAACGATCTACAATTTCATTCAGAGTCGGATCGATTTTGAGAATTTTGTTTCCTGCGGACCAATCAGAATTTTGAATAATGGAAGTGTATAAATATGTGCCATCGGTAATGATATCTTCCGGCATACCTGTTACTGAAATTGGTTCAAAGAACTGTAAAGTTTCCAAATCCAAAACTGCTATTGTTTCGGTAGTCCACTCTGTGATATAACCAATTCCATTAAGCACGACCATTTCTCGTGGACCGCTATAATTAGTGTCAATGGATTGAAAATGGGTTAATGTACCATCTTCAGAAATTTCATATACTTCGATGCTGTTACTCCCATTGTTGATTATATAAAGTTGATTTCCATCAACAGTTATTGATTGTCCAGTATCTCCAACTGGATTATTCTGTCCTTGTGTTAAGTTTCCGTCTTCTTCAACTATCCAAAGTGAGGCGTTTGCGCCTGAAAAATTGCCTTCACAAAGAATGTAAGAAGTATGTTGAGTATAGATAAATCCGATTGATAACATCCATACGATTGAATTTATGATCATTTTATTCATTTTTTACCTTTCTATTGTTATTTTTGTTGTTATGTTTCTTCCCGGATTTGGATATCCGAAAACAGTTTGGAATTGTTTATCAAAAATATTTTCAATCGAAATTTGAAGTTCGTAATTGAAAAATTTTGTATTCCAAATTTTGCTTACACTAAAATCAACTGTATTGTATGATGGTAATTTCAAATCTACTAAATCATATTGTCTAATTCTTTCAGAAGTCATTTTCCAATAAGTAGCGACTGAAAATCCTTTATAATGACTTGATTGTTGAACTGAGAAAATATTCTTTGGCGTATACATCAATGGTTTTCCTAGATGGTCTAGATCGAGAGAGTTGTCATAATTTTTTGAAATATTATATGAAATATTTACTGCAAATCTGAATAATGGATTTTTCGATGCATCAAAATTGATATCGTAACCATAGGATTTTGCCGAACTGATGTTTTCAGGTGACCACATCACACCGACTTTTGGATTCCATCTGATAAGGTTCTCATAGGAAATATGATATAAAGAGATATTCAAACAAGAATGAAGTAAATTGATTTTACTTCTAAAATAGATGTTTTTCGAATATTCTGTTTTTAAATTGGGATTTCCAAATGGAATCCAATACAAATCATTAAAATTCGGTCGTTTGTAATTTCTTGATATTGATAATGACAAATTCTCAAAATATTTGGAAATGTTCCATTCAACGATAATTTCTCCAACCTGCACAGGAACTTGGTTTTTTTCAATATCATTTCTAAAAGAAATTATCGTTCTAAATGGATGAACTGAATAATCAAATTCCCACAGTAAAGATGCAATCGTTTTTGATGAGTCAATAGCATTACTGCTTTCACTTTTAATGTAATTATGATGAAAGGAAATATTTTGATGCTCAAATGAAGTTTTGAGTTGCTGTGTATTTGTTTCAATATTATGAGTAGCGTCTGTTGGATATCCGAAATTACTGACGAAGTGAATCGTATTTTGTTTTTGGGTACACGAATATTCAAATGACTTCCATTTAATCAAAAATGAGTTGAATTTCAATTGATCTTTCATCGCTGATGTTTTTTGAGTTAAATAAATGTTTTCAGAGTTTTCTCTATCATTATCGACTATCATTGATGAAGCTGAGGTTAAAAAATCACTATTGAATTGATAATCCATTTTCAAATAGTAAAACTGTTGATAGATATTATTTATAATGTTCTCGTGGAGTTTGTTTATCTCAGTTGGAATTTGATTATAAGAGCCATCTTCATAGTAAGAATATTTCCCATCATATTGATGTTGTCCAATTGCTGTGTTAATTGATAATTTGGAAAATGTATTAGAAAGCAAAAGTGTATGTTGGTTTAATCCAAAATATCCCATTGATAAGCTGTATTTATTTATATCTGTTGGTGGTGCAAAATTTAGAACTCCTGTTATTGCTGAAGACCCGAATCTTGTTGATGATCCTTGAGGATAAAATTGTATTTCTTCAACCAATGCTGATGGGATTTGAGAGATATCTGCATTTCCATTTTGTTCACTATTAATTTGAATTCCATCAAACATTATGGAGATTCTGTCACCTTGCCCTCCGTGTAGAGACACAGTACTTACTGATGCAGGTCCACCGTAAGATTTAATGCTGACACTTTGTAATTTGTTAGCTATTTGAGTTGAATTAGTTGAATTGTCAATGTGCACTTTATGCAGAGTTAACGGTTTGAGAGGATGAAATTGAAGTTGTTTATCTACCTTTGATTCTTCTACAACAATTTCATCAGATACTAAAATAATGGGTGTAAGGTGAATAATAGAAAATTCATTTTCATCTAATTGGATTTTGGTAGTTTGGTAACCATTTTTTATTAAAGTTACTTCTGAAGAATTTGATTGAAAATCAAATCTACCTTTTTTGTCAGTTTTTATACTTTGATTTAGTAACACTAATTCAACATTAGAAATTGGTTGATGCGTAATTTCATCAAGAATAATTCCAGAGTGCTGAAAAGCATACAGCATACTGAATAAACTTAGTAAAACAAAAAACCCCATCCTTCTAAAAGGTGGGGTATATGCAGATTTTATCAATCCTACACCTCAATCCTCGAAGGTTTTGTAGTTAAGGAAGTATCTGGCTCGTCAATAAAATGACTTACAGTTGCGGGTCAGCCTCGGATTTTCACCGAATTCCTTCCAATTATCTATGAAAAAAGCTACTGAAATTAAGTATAATTTTAGGTAGATTAAAATGAAAATAAAACTAGTATTCAAAATCCATCGTAGATGCATTAGTTTTTTTATATTCTCTTTTCCAAATCACTCCATATCTCGATCATTTCAATACTTATATTGTAACCTTCTTTTCATTCTTACGTCAAATAAAATAAATACTGATAACTGTAAAAAGTTATCGGATAGAATTAGCGATTTGAAATAAATTAGAAGGTTGTTTAATTGCTGTAAATGATGATTCAACCCCAAAAAAAGGAGAAATAATGGGAGATTTTACTAAAACATTAACTGATGACAATTTTGAAACTGAAATCCTAAATTCAGATAAACCTGGATTAGTTGACTTCTGGGCTGAATGGTGTGGTCCTTGTATTGCACTTGGTCCAACTGTTGATTCAATTGCACAAGATTTTGACGGAAAAGCAGTAGTTGGTAAAGTTAATGTTGATCATCATCCAAGTATTGCAGCAAAGTATGGAATTAGAAGTATTCCAAGTCTTTTAATTTTTTCAAATGGTAAAGTTGAGGAACAACTCGTAGGAGCAGTTTCGAAGGAAGAAATCACTTCCATTTTGGACAAACTAATACCATAAAGACAAGGAATTAATATGGAACGAAAAGTCATTATCATCGGTTCGGGTCCTGCAGGATTAACTTCAGCAATTTATACTGCTCGGGCAAATCTTGAACCATTGGTATTTGAAGGAACACAACCAGGTGGCCAGTTAACGATCACCACGGATGTGGAAAACTTTCCCGGTTTCCCAAATGGTGTTACGGGACCGGAATTAATGGATTTATTAAGGAAGCAAGCGCAGAAATTTGGTGCTGAAACTCATTTTTCAAATGTGGAAAAAGTAGATTTTTCACAAAAACCATATAAAGTTTGGGCGAGTGGAAAAGAGTATCAAAGTCAATCTGTTATAATAGCCACTGGAGCTTCAGCTAGATTACTCGGAATTGAATCTGAATCCAAACTTATGGGATTTGGAGTTTCAGCATGTGCAACATGCGACGGATTCTTTTACAAAGACAAAAAGGTCTTTGTTGTTGGTGGAGGTGATACAGCTTTAGAGGAGGCTGTTTATCTCACTCGCTTCGCTTCCAGTGTTAGTATCGTGCATCGAAGAGATGAATTGCGAGGTTCTAAAATTTTACAAGAGCGTGTAATGAAACATCCTATAATTGAGATATTATGGAATTCAGTTGTTGATGATTTCATTGGTGATCCGAAAGGAACAGGTCTTACCGGTGTGAAACTAAAAGATACACAAACAGGTGATATTAATACTGTTGAATGCGATGGGGTTTTTATCGCAATTGGTCATAATCCGAATTCAAATATATTTGCTGACATACTTGATTTAGATGATAACGGATATATTATAACTAAACCAAATTCTTCAAGGACTTCAATTGAAGGTGTATTTGCTGCAGGAGACATTCAAGATACCGTTTACAAACAAGCGGTAACTGCAGCAGGATCAGGTTGTATGGCCGCTATTGATGCAGAAAGATATCTGGAGAGAATAGAATCCTAAAATCAAGCAATCCTTAAATTCTATGACTTTTCGTCCACAATGAATGGGCGGAAATGGTTCGACAAGATAAGATAGCATATTTTACTACCTTTTTTGAAGGAGAAGGATGGAATGTGCAATTTCCAAAAATTGATCCATTAGATAGTATGATTAATGCAGTATTTTCTAATTGTACTGCTTGCAGTGTATTATTGTCAATATATCATAACTTTGAGAATGTTACTGTAACCTCCACTTCAGAATTAAAAGATACTTTACAATCTGCAGGGTTGGATTATCAAAATACCAAAACGATTAAGAGTATTTTGAAATGGACTTATCAAACATTCAAGGATTATTCACTCCATAAACTATCTAATTGGTCAACTGAAAAAATCTATCATAAACTCAATGAAATTCATGGGATTAATAGTTACTCAATTTCAGTAATGCTTTCCGAAACATTGGGGAGAGATGTATTTCCTGTAGATAAAGAAGTTTATCGTGTAATAACAAGAATGGGAATTGTTCAAAAAGAGTTATTATTGAATCAAGTTTCTGATTTAATAAATCCTTACATTCCAGTTGGTAGAGATTATTATCTTTTCCGTAATTTGAAGAGGTTTGCTCAAGAGATTTGTGATGCAGAAAACCCTGATTGTCAGCTTTGCGAACTCCAGAATCATTGTGATTTCAACAATAAAAAGAGCTGTTGGGTGGAAAAGTGAGAATCATTTCTGTAATCACAGGAGAAAAAGTTCCAACAGTCATAGAAGAATATGGAGAAGATTTCGATTTCATCTCATCAATTCTTGAACCAAATGGAATTACCGTTGAACAGATAAAGGTGTATGAAGGTGACGAGTTATCCACAGATGATGGAGATGCTTGGATAATTGGTGGATCAGGTGATTCTGTGTTGGATAATGAAGATTGGATGTTAGATCTAGTTGAGAAAGTTAGGTTAGCAGTTTCTTTGGGTAAACCAATTTTTGGAATTTGTTTTGGCCATCAAATAATTGCCAAAGCCTTGGGCGGAGAAGTTGATGTCAATCCGAATGGATGGGAACTAGGTGTACACCCCATACAACTAAATGAGTATGGAAAAACTTCTCTGGTGTTTGAGGGATTTTCAGAAACATTTGATGCTTATGAAAGTCATAGAGATACTGTAATTAAACTTCCAAAAGGAGCTATTAGTTTGGCTGAAAATACAAAAGGTATTCAATCAATTCAATTTGAGAAGAATGTATTTGGAGTTCAATTTCATCCTGAGTTTAGTTTCGATATAATGAAAAAGTATGTAGATTTTATACAGGAAACAAACTCAGTTAACAACGAAAAAATAACTACAACAGAACTTAATTTGAATAAAGTTCTATTCAATTTTATAAACTTAGTGAAGAAAGGTAAAAACTATGCAAGTACCATTATTTGAAATTAAAAATGTAACAACAAAAAAAGCAGGAAACAAAATTCTTGAAATTAAAAATTTCGAGGTTCACAGAGGAGCAATATATACTATTTCAGGTACTTCTTGCTCTGGTAAAACTGCACTACTAAAAGTAATATCTCGTGAAATGAAATATAATTCGGGTAGTTTACGGTTTGATGGACGCGATGTAAACAAATTATCAAGGAGTGAATTTTTAGACAACATAGCTGTAGTGCCACAAGAGATCAAAACACCGTGGGGAACTGTAAAATATTACTTACAAAAAACTATTAGCAAATATACTCATGGGAAAAAATATGTTGAAAAAAGATTAAATAGCATAACACGAAAAATGGAAATTGAGAAATTGTTAGATGTGAAAATGAAATCATTAACTCCTGGTCAACTTCGTTGGGTTGTTTTAGCAGCACAGATTGCAGCTGATACAAAAATTTTAATTATTGATGAAATCGAACAACATCTGTCGTCTGATTCTTTGAATATTTTGTTGCGAATTCTGTACAGAAAAAGCAATTATGATGGTGTTACTGTTATTGTATCAACACTAAATCCTGAAATGCTAAAAAAGACAACCTCGGTTTTCGTTACAATGAACAACGGTAGAATTTCTAGCGTAAGGTCCTCTACTAAAAAGAGACCTCAAAAATCCCAAAGCAAGGAAAAACCAACCAAAACAGATCGGAAAAAGCAAAATCCAAAGAAAAAACAATAAGAGGATATATATGAAAATTGTTGCTGAAGGTCAAAAAGAACTTATCCAAAAACCTGATATTGATGCATTCAGAAAGTGGAATAGGGAGAACAAATCTAAAGCATTGATTAATAAACAAATGAATGAATCGGACGCTATAAGTAAGTTTCTGAAAGATGGTGATTATTTGGGAATTGAACTTTATGGTACTGTACGAGCTCCAATGTCATTAACTCGTGAAATTATTCGGCAGGGCTACAAAAAATTACGATGTGCTGGACAAGGAGTATTTGAATCAGATTTACTGGCAGCATCTAATTCGGTTAAAGAACTCGATTGGACTTACATTGGCTTGGAAGTTTATGGACTTTCATCCAATTTAAGAAGAGCTGTTGAGGGTGGTTATGTTGAAAATATCGTTGAATGGTCAAATGCAGCATTATCTTGGCGTTTCAAGGCGACTGCAATGGGTGTACCATTTATTCCAACAAAAGTGATGCTCGGAACTGATACTTTCAAATATAGTTCAGCCAAAGCGGTGGAATGTCCATTTACTGGAGATACGGTCGGTTTACTCCCTGCTTTGATTTTAGATGTCGGATTAATCCATGTATCAAGAGCTGATAAATATGGAAACGCTCAAATTGATGGAATTTCAGGTTTTGCTGCAGAAATGGCTCGGGCATCCAAGCGACTAATTATTTCTGCTGAAGAAATTGTGGATGAAGAAGTTATTCGTTCAAATCCAGAAAAAACGATTATCCCATATTATCTTGTGGATGCGGTGGTTGAAGCTCCTTTCGGATCTCATCCAGGAGAAATGACTTATAAATATGAACGAGATGAAGAACATATCAAATCATATTACTCTGATTCAAAAGATGCAGATAAAACCAATGCTTATCTCGATAAATGGATATACAATGTTGCGAATCATGATGAATATTTGGAGTTAGTAGGCATTGAAAAATTGGAATCTCTAAAAATTGAGAGGAGCAAAAAATGAGTGAAGTAAAATATAATCCATCAGAATTACTAATTTCTATTAGTGCAAGATTAATGGAGGATAATGCAACTTGTTTCATTGGAACAGGAATTCCTATGTTAGCGGCATCATTAGCTCAAAAAATGCACGCTCCAAATTTGATTTCGATATTTGAGTTTGGTGGAATGGGAGCCCAACTTGAAAAACTTCCTTTGGCAGTGGGTGATATGAGAACCTTTAACAAAGGACTTGCTGCAGCAGGAATTTGTGACATTATGGAAACTGCTCAAAGAGGATTTGTAGAATATGGATTTTTAGGTGGTGCACAAATTGATATGTATGGAAATCTTAATTCTACAATAATTGGAGGTGATCACGATAATCCAAAAGTCAGATTACCCGGTTCTGGTGGCGCAAATGATGTTGGTTCCGCGTGTTGGAAAACCATTATCATAATGCAACACGACAAAAGAAGATTTATCCCAAAAATTGATTTTGTTACAACTCCTGGTTATTTAACTGGACCGAATGCAAGGGAAGAAGCAGGTCTTGCTCCAAATACAGGTCCATATAGAGTCGTTACTCCATTATGTACATTTGGATTTGATGAAGAAACAAAGTGGATGAAATTATTAGCATTAAATCCTGGAGTTACCGTTGATGAAGTAATTGAAAACACAGGTTTCGATATTTTGATTGCTGACGAAATTGAAAAAAATCTCCCTCCAACTGAAGAAGAGTTGAAGATTTTAAGAGAAGATGTGGATAAGGATAAGTATTATATTTAGTAAATCACTAATCTAAAATTGATGGGAAATGGAGAAAAGGAAACTGGAAGCCGGAGTAGTAATCAGAGGCAGTTGGCAGTAAAAGGAATTATCACTTATACTCTGTTTGTTATTAATACTTAGCTGTAATGATGGTGTTTCACCAGATGATGCAATACCAACTGGTTTGAGTAATAGCGAGTGGGAAAATACGACTGTAGGAGCGTATGCAGAATACCCAGCAGATGATGATAGTCAATCAGAAGCTACTTGTAATGGAGATTGTTCAGAAGTTTATGGTTTGCTCTAATTTCTAAAGAAGAGTCAAATTACCCAAAACTCAAACTACAAATAATGTGTTTCTTTGTGCGCTTTGTGATTAAATAAAAATTCTATTTCTCAAACGCTTGATAAACCAACACTCTTCCGCTTGAAATATCGATTGAAAACTGGTCAGTAATAGATTTGTTTAAAGTCCCAGAATATAGATGTTTTAATTGAGTATTTGTTAAAGGATACTTTAGATTATTAGATGTTATTTTAGTACTCGAATCTTCTGAAAATATGGAAACGGGTTGCCCTTTGAAACTCTGAAAAGAAGTTTCTTTTTGAATCATCGTAAAAATACCAAAATCAGTTATCATTTGTAAAGCAACATCAAATCGGTTATTTAGCATTAAGGATATATTCCCGATTGTATGGTCTTCCCGATTTCCAGTAGCTCCTAAAATTTGGATTTCTATCACTCCGTTTTGCGGTGCCCATAAAATCGCTTTGCTTAAATCGTTGTCAGATTGCCTTTCTAAATGAATAATTCTATCTATAAACTTGATTTTGTTTTCGCCTGAGAGTGAGTCCATATCTCCAATGATGAAATCAGGTGTTTTTCCGTAAGTGAGTAGTATATCAGCAGAGCCATCACAGCAGATGACGGTTTCAGCTTTATTAAGAATTTCAAGTGGAATCTTATGAGTTGGAAAACTTCCATTAGCTAAAATGACAATTTTACTTGGTAGATTAATCTTCATCTTGATTCCATTTTTCATTTACCCAACTCTCATAAATTTGTTGTTGGAGAGTATCAGCATTTTCAACTTTTGTCAATGTATATTGATTTTTTGGTGTGACCTGTGGTGTTACTTGAATCTTTCTCAGCAAACCATCTCGTGAAATTGTGAAAGTTACCTCATTATCTGTTGGTAAATTTGATAGTCTATCGTCTTTGTTTTTTAGTGTTAACCGAATTCCATCAACAGCTATCAGCTCGTCGTGAGCATTCAATCCTCCTTTGTAAGCTGGAGAGTCTGCGTATATTTGCTTAATTATTAATTTATCTTCATCAAATCTAACTCCTATCACAGATTTTTCTGAATCCTTTTCATCTTTGTATTCTCGATTGAGTTGTAGTCCTGCAATTGCAAAAATCTTGTTAAAGTCAATTTCATCTTTTGAATGTACCATATTCCAAATACTATCGAGTGAAGTTTCTGCAATGGATTCAGAAATTCGTATAAAATCGGCTTCTGTAAATCCACTTGATGTATTTTTGTATTCTTTCCATAGGAGTTTATAAACATCATCGAGTGAATATTTATTGTTCGTCTTTTTTCTAATTGTCAAATCAAGAGCAAGTGCAATGAGAGATCCTTTCAAATAGTATGAAACAGTCGAGTTAACTGTGTTTTCATTCATCTGATAAAGTTTTATCCAAGCATCAAAAGAAGCTTCTGCGACAGATTGCACCATTCTCCCAGGAACATTTTCAAATCTCTTAATATCATCAGTAAGTAATTTGAAATATTCTTCTGTAGTGACAACATTAGCTCTTCTCAAAATTTGATTGTCAAAGTATGCTGTCATTCCTTCAGCAATCCACAATAAATCGGTATAATTTTCTTTATGATAATCAAAAGGTCCCAATTCTTTTGGGCGGATTCGTTTCACATTGTAAGTATGAAAATACTCGTGAGAAACCAATCCAATAAACTTGATATAATCCTCTCGTTTTGAAAATTTCCATCTATCGTAAATGAGAGAGCTGCAGTTCTTATGTTCTAATCCACCATAAGCATTATTGGTTAAATACAGAAAAAATGTATAATGATCGTATGGAATATCACCGAAAATACGATGTGTTTCTTCAATGATATTTTTGGAATCAGCGATAATTTTATCATAATCTGCATTTCCTTTCCCAATAACAGCATAATCGTGAGTAATATTTGATGCTTTAAACGATTTAATTTGTTGATTTCCAAGTTCAATAGGAGTATCCACAAGTTGATCATAATTTTTAACTTTGAACCGATGCTTGTCCCCTTTATCAGGAGTTAGTTCTGTGGATACTTTACTCCATTCAAAATAGGGTTCAATAGTCAATACTGATTTATTGTGTTCGAATCCGCTTGGACACATAAACACAGATGCACCATTAATCATTGCGTGATCAACATCGAGGAAGCTTGTTCTAACAGTCAATTCAAACGCATAAACTTGATATTCGAATGTAATTTTATTTTGGTTTCCTGTAACTACTCTCCAAGTATTTTTGTTGAGTTTCGATACATTAAGGGAAGTGGATTTCGAAAATGCTCTTACATTTTGGACATTCTTACTAAAATCCCTAACCAAATACGAGCCGGGTGTCCACACTGGCATAAAGAAATCTAAAGTCTTAGAAGATATTCTTGATAAACTCATATGAACTTTGAACAGGTGAGTATGTGGTTCTTCCATTAACAGATGATAGTGAATGTCAATGTTCTTCATAAATGTCCTTTTTCAAAAAATCACAGAGTTAAATAGTCAATAAAACAGTTTCTATGTAATAGATAAAATGTCAGTAAAATATAGTACTGTAATTTGCGTAATATTTGGTTCAATCCGAAACAAAAAAGGTATTTGAAATGAAGACTCAAAAAAGAACAAACGACGAACTTAAAGCAGCGAGACCTACTTTAGAAGAGCTTCAATTAATTCCTAGAGTTCCAATTTCAATTTTAGTTGAGAATGTCAGGTCTGTGCATAATGTTGGATCGATTTTCCGTTCTGCTGATGGATTTGGAGCAGAGAAAGTATATTTAACCGGCTATACGGCTTATCCTCCAAGAGACGATTTGCACAAAGTTGCATTAGGTGCGGAAAAATCAGTCCATTGGGAACACTTTGAAAATCCGATAGAAATTGCTACAAAATTGAAAGATAAAGGGATTCAACTCGTTGCTTTAGAGCAAACTCGAAAATCAACTTCAATCTATGAAATCAACTGGAAGTTTCCTGTATGTTTTATTGTTGGTAATGAGGTATCAGGAGTATCAGAAGAATTAATCGAGACATCAGATTTCTCAGTGGAAATTCCTATGCACGGAGTTAAACAAAGCTTAAATGTATCTGTTGCTACAGGAGTAGTAGGGTATGAAATCTCAAGAGTGTTCAATACTAGGAAAGATAAAAGTAACATTTGATTTGTTTTCAGAAAATTAAATTAATAATATCGTTTTACAGTGTCTTACCATAGACCTTGTTTACAGTTAGATGATTTACAGAAGCCTTGGAA
>CAZSJY010000052.1:0-13353 GCA_964607375.1 uncultured bacterium | reverse complement strand
AAGGCTTCTGTAAATCATCTAACTGTAAACAAGGTCTATGGTAAGACACTTATTTGATAAACAAATTAAAATTCTTTCAACAAATATTCTATAGATTCAGATATGTCTAGATTAGATACATTTTGTTCAATAACAGGACTTCCGATTGATTTTATCAAAATAAAATTTAATTTACCTTTTACTGTTTTCTTATCTTTTTTTATTGAATCTATAATTCCATCAATTTTCAATTCAGGTAATTTTGGCAATTGAAGTCGATGAATTGCACCCTCAAGCAGTTTGAGGTCATAATCTGATAAACCTGAATATTTCTTTGATAATTGTCCGGCACAAATCATACCATAAGCTACAGCTTCACCGTGGCGGATGTTACCATAACCCATAACACTTTCTAAAGCGTGCCCGATTGTATGACCAAAGTTCAAAATTCTTCTGACATCAGATTCTTTTTCGTCTGCTACAACGATTTCAGCTTTAATTTTACAGGTTTCAAGGATGACTTCTTCTAACAAATCCAAATTATTGAGAGATACTAAATCTACTACATTATTATTAACTTTTGAGATAAATGTTCTATCTTTGATAATGCCATATTTCAGAACTTCAGCAATTCCGGAAACCATATCTCGGTTTGAAAGTGTTCCCAATACTATAGAGTCAATAAATACTGATTTAGGTTGGTAAAATGTTCCGATTAAATTTTTACCTTTATCGAGATTTACCCCTGTTTTACCACCGACAGAAGAATCTATCATCGCCAATAGTGTGGTTGGAATTTGAATAAACTCAATCCCTCGCATAAATGTAGATGCGACAAATCCGGTAATATCACCAATAACACCACCACCAAGTGCAATGAGTGTGGTTGAGCGGTCACAGTTGAATTTTAGAAGTTGGCTATATATTTGCTGAACTTCAGAAAACGATTTTGAACTCTCTCCTTCAGGAATAATTATCGTAGAAACATTGAAAAATTGTTTCAACAGAAGTTTCTCAAGCCTCTTTCCGTATAAATCATATAAAGTTGGATGAGTAAGAATCACCCATTTTTGCTCGTGATGATATGCTTTAAGTAAACCCGGAATTTTATCAAACAAATGAGATTCTACATAAATTTGATAGGGATTTGTTTTTAGATTTACATCAATCGTTTGCATTGTTTAGTTTCTCAATAATTTGATTAACAATTTTGTCTGGATTTAATTTGTCAGTTTCAATAATAATTTTTGCTGATGATTCAAAAAACACTCGTCTTTCTTCCCATATTTCAGATATTCTTTCTGTCAAATTAGAATAATTCTGTAATAAAGGTCGCGTGTTGAGATTATGTATCCTATTTGCAAGTGTTTCAGGATTAGCACTTAATAAAATAGTAAAATTCTTGTCCAATAACTGACGATTTTTTTCTGTAACAACACTTCCACCACCAGTTGAAACAATTCCATTAAATTTTTCTGTTTTATACAGAACTTTAGTTTCTTCTTCACGGAACCTATTTTGACCTAAATGCTGAAATATCTGTCCGATATTCATTGACATATTTTCTTCGATTTCACGGTCAATGTCTATAAAATCCACATTAAGTTGTTTTGCCAATAACTTCCCAACTGTAGATTTCCAGGCACCCATCATTCCGATGAGATAAATTGGATATTTGATACCTTTCCTACAAAGATTGGATAATTGGTATTTATGGTCTTCTATCTTCAATTAATATTTTGCACTGGTCTTAATGTGAGCTTTTATTTGGTCCATGCTATCACCGCCAAATTTATCAAGGAGGGAGTCAGCAAGCACGAAACACAACATACTTTCAGCGACGATAGATGCTGCTGGAACTGCACAGGTATCAGCTCGTTCTTTGTATGCAGATTTGGGTTCTTTACTCTCAATATCAACGGATTGCAAAGGTCTAATCAAAGTAGGAATCGGCTTCATAACAGCACGAACAGAAATAGGTTCAGTATTACTCATTCCACCTTCAATTCCACCAGCATTATTCGACAATCTATCATAAGTTGTTTCTTTAAGATTTTGTGATTTTGCGAGATACACCTCATCGTGAACTTCACTACCGAACTTTTCTGCAGATTCAAATCCCAAACCGATTTCAACCCCTTTGATAGCAGGTATTGACATTATTGCTTCAGTAATTTTGGCGTTCAGCCGAGAATTCCATTGTGAATATGAACCAAGTCCATAAGGCAATCCTGTTGCAACCACTTCAAAAACACCACCAACTGAATCTCCGTTTTCTTTAGCATCATCAATGGCTTTCATCATTTTATTTTCTATGGATTTATCCAAGCATCTAACGGGTGATTTGTCAGCCAAATCATTGAGTTCACTCATTGAAATATTCTGTGAATTTGAATTATCTTTAACTGAATGAATTTGAATCACTCTGCTCCCAACTTCGACTCCAGTTTCTTTCAACAATTTTCTACAAATGGATGCCAAGCCAACCCGCATAGCAGTTTCTCGTGCAGATGCTCTTTCTAAAACATTGCGAATATCGTCAAATCCAAATTTTTGAATTCCAGCTAAATCTGCGTGCCCTGGACGGGGAAGAGTTACTTTTTTGGGTGATTCTATTTGTGGTTTGACTGACATTTGTTTTATCCAGTTTTCCCAATCTATATTCTGAATTAGTAAAGAAATTGGTGAACCTAAAGTTTTTCCAAATCTAACACCAGACCAAATTTCGGCAAAATCTTTTTCAATTTTCATTCGTCCACCTCGTCCGTAACCGCATTGACGACGAACTAATTGTTTGGATATCTCTTCTTCAGAAATTTCAAGCCCAGCAGGAATTCCATCAATGATACCGATTAATCCTTTACCGTGTGATTCTCCTGCTGTTAAAAATTGTATTTTTTTCATCATAAATTACTCAAAAGTTGTTCTTTTAATTGTACGAAATTTACACGCTTTGAAACAGGTTCTCCAAGCCAGAGGTCCAGTGATGCCAATCCCTGATAAATAAACATATCCAATCCGTTAATTGTTATAGCACCTGTATCTTTTCCATATTTTAAAAATTGAGTTTCAGATGGAGTGTAAATTGTATCAATCAAAGTATGATGTTCGCTTAAAAGATTTTCAGCTAAAGGAGATTTATTCAGCTTAGGTGTCATCCCAACCGAAGTACAATTGATAATAATTGAATCTTGCATTAAATTCGGAGAAACATCTTCAATAGGTAAAATCATCAATTTAGAATTTCTACTTACTGCCTCGAACGACTGAACGAGTTGAACTGCTCTCTCGAGTGTTCTGTTAACAATTATCACCACTCCTACGCCTTCTCGAAGCAATGTGTAGATAACACTTTTTGCTACACCACCAGCACCTAACACGATTACGGTTTTACTTTGAATAACAATATTATTTTTTTTCAAAAGCACCGAAAATCCGTACCAATCTGTGTTGTAACCCCTCAATTTGCCATTTTTAGAGAATACACAATTTACTGCTCCAATTTGCTTGGCTTTGATGTTTATCTCATCGATGTAACTCATTATTTCAGTTTTATGTGGGATCGTCACATTTAGTCCATTGATTTTTCCTGACTTCACTTGCTGTATAATTTGCGGTAGATCTTCTCGGCTGGCATCAATCGCTGAATATGATGCATCTATACCGAGTTGTTTGAAAACTTCAGTATGTAAAACAGGACTTAAACTGTGTGATATGGGATTGCCGATTATGGAATAATTAAGCATTTTTATATCCTACTATCTCGCAAACCGAAATGAGGCAAAGAAATTTTGTAAGTTCTCTTTTTCGCTTTTTCACCATTTCTGGCCTTTATCAGTAACTAATTCTAGAAGCTGAAAAAACTCAGGACACGATATATTAATACAACTCAAATCATCGAATGTGTTTTTTTCTTCTGAAATCAACCCAGCTATTGAAAACGCCATCGCGATTCTATGGTCACCAAAAGTACTAATGTGGGCTCCCTTGAGTTTTACTGGACCTTCTATTGCAAATCCATCTTCAAATTCTTCAACACTTACTCCCATATTCTTGAGATTAAAGGAAATTGCGTGAATTCTATCAGATTCTTTTACTCGAAGTTCTTTTGCTCCGCGGATTTCAGTTTTTCCTTTGGATTGAGTCGCAAGTACTGCAAGTATCGGAATTTCATCAATCATACTTGGGATATCTTTCGAATAGATTTTGATGTTCGAGAGTTGACTACTCCTTACTCGAAGTGATGCAATATTTTCATTAAAATGTGTTTTTTGGTTGAGGTATTCAATATTCGCACCCATTAGCTTTGCAGTTTTTATAACTCCTATTCTAGTTGGATTTACCAATAAATTATCAATAATTAATTCAGAATTGTCAAGCAAGATTGTTGCAGCAATAAAAAACGATGCCGTAGATAGATCTCCGGGAATTGCCCAATTGAAATTGTAAACAGTCTTTGCTAACGGAGAAACTGAAATTTCATTTTGATAAGTGTGAACAGGAACATCAAGAGAATTTAACATTCGTTCGGTATGGTCGCGAGTTTGTGTATTTTCGATTATAGTTGTTTCGCCAGTTGCTCCAAGTCCGGCTAACAAAATTGTCGATTTAACTTGAGCACTAGCAATTGGAAGTTCGTATCGAATTCCGCTTAATGAAGAGGATTTAATCTGAATTGGTAAATTTCCATTTTTACTTTCGATATTTGCACCCATCATCTGAAGTGGTAGTGTAATGCGATTCATCGGTCGTTTTGAAAGTGAATCATCACCGGTCAAAGTAGCTGGTATTCCTTTTCCAACAAGTAATCCTGCAAGTAAACGAACGGTAGTTCCGGAGTTACCACAATCTAAAGGCTGTGATGGATTTTGCCAAGTATTTCCATATACAATTGTTTGTTTTTTATCTGATTCAATTCTAATTCCACATTGTTGTAAACACGATATGGTTGATTGGACATCAGCACCTTTTGACAAATTCCTAATAACACTTTTCCCATCAGCCAATGCACCGAGCATCAAAGCTCTATGAGATAAGGATTTATCTCCAGAAAGTGTAATTCGTCCGTTGATTTTCACGAGTGAATATTTGTAGTTTAGCCAATAATCAAAAGAATTAGGTATGGTACAAAATTGAAAATCAAAAATAGCAATTTGAATGCACCAAAAAATGAATACATAATTAGATCGTATTTTTCTCTTGGAATCGGAAACCACATGTGTTGAGTTTTATAAATTAAATCGGGTGCGATTCCGATAACCACAATCCAAATGAATAATAACGATCCATTTATGATTGTACACCACATGAAGAAATTAGTTAGAGTTTGAATATCCATTTTACATCCTTTCTTGTAATTGATAAGATATCTAAAGTTAAGAAGATTCTATTTGAATTTCACGGATTATATTGCAATAAAGCCCCTTCTCTCGTCGGAAAAGAGGCTTTATCGTGCTGTGAGTCTTCAGGGATTTCCCGCCAGCCATCCCGAAGGTCGGGAGCGGGCTGGGAACCCCGGAATCAAATTGGATTTATTTTCTTCATCCATACTTTTCGTCCAAATCCAGTTTTGTAATATTTTTCTCTTCTTCGTGCAGTAAATTTATCTGAAAATTCTTCTATTAATAATATTTTGTATGGTTTTCTGGATTTTGTTGATTTGACTTTACCTGAGTTATGAGATTTCAATCGTTTATGTGGATCTGATGACATTCCAACATAATACCAGTTTTCCACTTTGGATTTTAATATATATACGAAGTAGGACATTTAGTGTATTGGAATGACCTGTTGATTTATTTCAACAGGCCGTATCCATCTTTTGTGGGCCCTCAGGGATTTGAACCCCGGACCAACGGATTATGAGTCCGCTGCTCTAACCACTGAGCTAAGGGCCCAAACAGGGCGAAAATTTACAGGGTTTGATTGATTTATACCAACACTGAAATCACCCATTTACAGATAATTCGACTTCGTAACCTTGGAGTGTTCGAATTTCTCCATCATTATCATTTCCACTTTCGTCCATAATTTCATACGAATCTGTTTCGAGAAGATTAAATCTCCATAATCCCTTAAGATTATCCAATAATTCGCTTTCGGTTTGTTCGGTTAGTTTATTTGGATTAACATAATGAAATGAAATCATAGATGAAGCCAAATCAGTATTCCACATTCGGATTTCAGATAAGTATCCAAACCAAAAATTATCTAACATTGTGAGATAATTGTTTCCATTTACGCCGATAAATAAATCATTTGAACCAATATCAAATCCTGATGTTAATTTCGAAATTATTCCTTCACCATCAAGATATACATCAAGTGTAATTTGATTACTCGTAATTGCTAAATAATGGAATTCTTCATCGTCTGACCAATCCAATCCATCAATTTCGTCTGTTTCAACACAACCATCCGAAGTGCATACAATAATGACATTATTGCGATGTAAATCACGGAATATTCCAAACTCCAAAATTCCGCTACTATCTCGAATTGTTAAAATTGCAGGAGCAGATTCGGTATCTATATTCTGTCCAGTAATCCAAAATTCAAGTGTAAAACTATCATCCAAAACATTAATGTCATTTTCGTCATCATCCCGATTAATTATCTGAACCCAAGCACCACCGTTTAGATGAATCGAATTGTAGGTTGATTTCGGCATAAACAAATCCATACACGAAAAACTTATCAGAAGAACAAAAATTGTCAAAAACCTCACGGAATTGTCCTCCCACTTTTGATGTCTGATTTGTATTTTGTTCCCGAGATACTGAAACCATAAAGACGATAATACCAAGTTTTTCCAGTACCAATTTCATATCGGTCTTCAAATTTAGTTTGTTCTGGATTGATAATTGTTGCAAGCAAAACTGACTCCCCATCATCTTCAACAACAGTAGGTGAATAATTTCGCCATATATCTATCTGATAAAAAACAGAATCTGATAAGTACTCATTACAATCCCAATTCAATTCGATGTGATTGGAATAATTATCTGAAACTGTAACAAATGTAAAACCATTTGAATGAGAGTTATAAAGTTGCGGAATTCCCATTCTTGAAAATCCTTCATTATCAACAGTTTCTATTGTGTAATCATATTGAATACCATCTAATGTAGTTGTATCCGTAAAACTGGAAATTTCTAAATCACTAATAGAATAAGTTTCATCTATCTCTGAATCAATAAATCGATCAATCAAATAATGTGAATAATCTGTTTCTTCTTCAGTGGAAGGTGTCCAAGAAAGATAGTAGAAATTCGTATCTGGAGTTTTCTCATAATAAAAATTGGTTACAGAAAAAAGTGGACGAGTAAATATTTGAATTGAATCTTTTGCTACTAATAAATCATCAGTATCAAAAATGAAGCAATCAACTTTTATAAATTCTCCGGGAGACATTTCGGCAAAAGTCCAAGAATTTTGCTGTAATACTGTATTCCATTCCGGTTCTTCCACGAAGAGTGAGCATTTTCCAAATGTAACAAGTTCATCAGAATTCCAATTAACTGTAGTAGAATATTTATTTAATCCTGAATCTTCGGAAGTTAAATTCAATTTAAAATCTGGATTATAATTCTGCTCATTTGAAATTGTTGGAATATCCGATTTGCAACAGAAAAATAGCAAAATAAATCCAAGAATGGGTAATAGGTTACTTCTCATTTTGAGTGTATTTATCTCGCAAATTATTTCGTTTTTTTTGCAATTCGGATATTTCTGTAATCAATGAAACAACATCTCCACCGTTAGATTCTGCAGATTTCAGTTTTTCTCTTAACAGCTCGAGTTGATTATTCAAATATACTTTTTCCAAACGAATTGCACAATCTTGAGCAAACTCCAAACTTGATGAAACCCTCTCAATTTCAAAGACAAGTGCGGATAATTTTTGTCGGTCAGTTTTGTCTGATAATCCATCCAAAATCACACCGGTATCAGGTGGAAATTCTGAATGAAGGTGAATAAATGCCACTTCAAAAATCCGTTTATTTACTAATGAAGAAAACCAATCCTTATTCATATTGTCATACAGAAATCGCCTAACGGTTTGGTTTTGCACAAAGCAAAGTTGAACGATTTCATCTTCCAATCTTTGTGATTTTGAAGCTTTTGGTGCAAGCGTAGATTCTTTCGTTTTATCAGATATCAGTGTGGGTTGTCGTTGCCGTTGTTTTTTCAGTAGGGTGTCTAATGATTCAAAAAGTGTCGAATCTCGTAATCCAGTGATTTCCGAGAGAGTTTTAATATATACTTCTCGATTAACCGGGTCAGATATTTGTGCGATTTCCATCAACGATTCATTAGAAAAGCGAGCTAATTCTGATGGGACTTTCACATCGCCTTGATAATGTAGATAATGAAATTTTAACAAACTTTCAGCATCTTCAACAGCATCAAGAAATGGTTGTGGACCTTTATCTTTCACCCAATCGTCAGGGTCAATATCTTTTGGAATATTAACAATTTTCGGAGATAATCCACTTCTAAGTAAAACATATCCAGCACGAATCGCTGCTGAAATTCCGGCATCATCACCATCATAAGCTATCGCTACATTATTGGTAAATTTGCTAAGTTCCCGTGCTTGTCCATCAGTGAACGCAGTCCCAGACACTGCTACAATATTTTGGATTTCTGATTGATATAATTGGAGAAAATCCAAATATCCTTCCACAACAATCGCCAAATCATTTTCACGGATTTTTTGTTTGGTTGCCCATAATCCATATAAAACATTGCTTTTGATGTAAAGTGGTGTTTCCGGCGAGTTTACATATTTTGCGGGGTCATCGCTTTCGAAAACTCTTCCTGCAAACGCGACAATCTTTCCAGCTGTATTTTGGATAGTAAACATTACCCTTTTGCGAAATCTATCGAAATAACCCTTTGCGGATGAGATGATAAGTCCTGATTGATTCATCGCATCAGCAGAGAATTTCTCTTCTCGAAGTTTTTGAAGTAGTCCGTCCCAAGATTTTGGACTATACCCAACTTGAAATTTAGAAATAGTATCGTCTGTTAATCCTCGTTTACTAAGATAATCCAAAATTGGGATTCCTTCATTGGATTTGAGTCCATTACTGAAATACTCACTAGCTAAATTTTGGATTTCAGAAATTTGAGCAAGAAATTCTATTGGTTTACCAGAACCCCCCTCAATTTCAATAGGAATTCCATACCGCTCGCCCAACATTTTAACCGAGTCAATGAATCCGAGTTTCTCGATTTCCATAACAAAATTGATAGCTCCACCACCTACACCACACCCAAAACAATGATAAATCTGCTTGGATTGATTAACCGAAAATGAACCTGTTTTTTCATTATGAAACGGACATAATCCAAAGTGATTTTGACCTCGTCGCTTGAGTTGAACATAATCAGAAACAACATCGAGAATATCTACCCGACTGCGAATATGTTCTATGGTTTGCTCTGAAATTCGTGCCATATCTAACTGATAAAATAAGAAATTATGTTGATGCGATTGTTATACAAATTAGTCCTAACCGTGGAACACGCAAAGCAAACTTTTGAATTGATACACTAAAGGTGAATGTTGATAATTTACTGTAACTGCTATCTGCTTCGGATTTCGGATTCATCAACGACTCTATTGCATCTCTACCACAGTAATACCAGCACCACCAAATTCAGGTTTGGCAAAATGAAAAGATTTGACAAAAAACAGAGTTTTTAGATGCGATTGTATCGCTTCCTGTAAAGCTCCGGTTCCTTTCCCGTGTAGAATACTCACAGAACTTAATCCAGCAATGAGGGCTTTATCGAGAAATAGTTCGACTTCCTCAATTGCTTCATCCACTCGTTTCCCGCGTAAGTCAATTTGCATACTTTTCGGACCTGAATACCGACTGACACCACCCGACTTTCCAGTAGTTGTTGTTGATTCATTTTGTGATTTTTCCAAAACGAGTTGTTCCAACGATAATTTCAATTTGATGCCATTAACTTCAACAGTAACTTTGTTTTTCTTGTCAGGAAGATATATGATTTCACCTGATTCTTCCAAATGAGGGATGTAAACTTTTGTTCCTTTTTGTGCATTTTCAGGTTGAATATGGTTTTGTAAAGGTTCATCAAAAGATTTCAAATCGTTTTCTAACCGTTTTAACTTTGTATTCAAATCTCTTCTGGCAGTGCGGATTGCAGAAGCATCTGCTTGCTTTTTCTTGATGAGATAAACCAAATTCTCAATATCTTTCCGCGATTCTGCTACAATCTGTTGTGCTTCGATAATTGCATCTTTTTTTGCGTGTTTATGTGTTTTCTCAATCTCCAGCTGTAATTGGTATATTTTATCTTCCTTATGTTTGATAACAATTTCACGAGCTTTAAGGTTCTCTTCCATTTTTTCGGAACGGAGTCGTTGAGATTCCATATCATTTAGTAATTTTTCAAGTTCAACGGATGTATCACCAATCAATTCTGTTGCTCGTTCGATGATTGATTTTTGTAATCCGATTTGCGTAGAAATTTCAATCGCATAACTACTTCCGGGCATCCCGATGCTCAACTCAAATGTTGGAGCTAATGCGTTGGAATCAAACACCATTCCTCCGTTGAGAATTCCTTCCTCATCGTGAGCCCAAATTTTCAACTTACCTAAATGTGTGGTAGCTATGACAGTGCTGTTTCTCTTGATGAGATTCTCGAGTAATGCTTGTGAAATAGATGCTCCTGCATCAGGTTCGGTGCCGGTTCCGAGCTCATCTAACAAAATCAAAGTAGCGTCGTTTGAAACGTCGATAATCCGTTTCAAATTTTGAATATGAGCAGAAAAAGTGGATAAATCATTTTCTATCGATTGTCTATCTCCAATATCTGCAACTACTCGTTTGTAAATTGGGATTATCGCTTTTTTTGCTGGGATAAACAATCCGCATTGAGCCATAATACTAAGCAATCCAACTGTTTTCAAAACTACAGTTTTTCCTCCGGCATTCGGTCCTGAAATTAATAAAATCCTATTATTTTTCGGAAGTTTACAATTAAGCGGAATTACATCAACACCTTTTAAAAATAGAACAGGATTTTTTGCATTTTCCAGAATCAAATCACCACGCTGACTGATGACTGGTTTAGTAGCCTCCAAATATTTCGCAAGTTTTGCATAAGACAAATGAATATCAAAACTCACAATTGTGTGAAAAGATAAGAGAATCTCTTCATAATACGGTCTGAAATAGGTTGTTAGTTGAGTTAGAATTCGATGAATTTCAGCTTTTTCTGCAATTTTAAATTCGGTTAAATCGTTTGTTCGTTCGATGACTTCCAATGGCTCAACATAGGAAGTTTGTCCGGTCGAGGAACTTCCGTGAACGATACCTTTCACTTTTCGCTTGTTCGATGATTTCATTGGTAGGACCAATCTACCCTCTTGCCACACAATTCGATTATCCTGTAACCAATTTTGGTTGAGTGCATCGTTGAAAATATCTTGCATTCGTTTATGGATTGCTGACTCAGCAGATGCAATTTTCTTACGGATTTGTGTTAATTCTGAACTTGCCGATGATTTGATTTGAAAACTATCATCGAATACTCGTGAAATTTCTTGTTCACCTGACTCAAGATCTAGCAGATTATCACTATATTCTTTCCAAATGTGAAATTTATCAGATTTACAAAAAATACTAATATGTCGAGATAAAATTAAAACATGTGATAATTCCTTGAATTGGTCTGGATTGAGTTGAGAGCCATAAGTTTGGAGTAGTTCAATCCAAATTGAAATGTCAGGAAAATCCTGAAGAGGAATCTGCTCACCACGCTGTAAACTGCTTAATAACTCTTCAGTTCTATTTTGAGTATCAAGAATGAACTCTTTTTTAGTGGTTGGAGCTAATGATAAAATCCGTTCTTCTGATATTGGATTATGGCATTGTTCTGATAGCCAATCAATGATTACATTAAAACCGACATCAGTTTTTAGAGTTTCAGAAAGTTTCATCAGCTCATTGATTGATTATTGAAAATTATTATTCTGATGAATCTGACTTGTTTCCAGTAAGGATTTGCAAGTTTCTTTCATCGGTAACGGATTTTATTGTTCCTTGTATATCATTAACTGATTTGCGAATTGCCATACTGTCAATAACCCATTCTTTTAGTCCATTACTTATTTTGTATAATTTGGAATCATTTTCTAACCGATTTCGGAATGAATCTGCAGTTGGAAATGCTTCAATGATGAAAATCAATACGCTTACAATTAACAATCCTTTGATGAAACCAAGAAGTAATCCAAGTAAACGATTGAGCCATCCGAGTAGGATGAATTCAAAGAATTTCTGCAGGATACTTGCAACAATCGAAACAGCAAAAACAACAACAATGAAAATCACCAAATAACTGATAACATTTCTTACTGGTACATTATCAATCCACTGTTGTAGAAATTGATTAGCTTCGTTATGAAATTGATTTGCAAGGACAAATCCAGCAATTAGTCCAATAATTCGACTAACTTCAGAAATTAATCCTCGTTTTGCACCAAAAAAAGTAAATAATGCTAAAATGACTAAAATGAGAATATCAATAATGTTGTCCATAATTATTCCTTATGATAGAAGTTCGCGTACAATTTGTTGTGCTATTTTTCCGTCGGCTTTACCTGCTATTTCTTTCATCAATACACCCATCACTTTCCCAATGTCTGATATTGATTTAGCACCTGTTTCATCAATTTTCTGTATGATAATTTCTTTGAGTTTATCATCACACATTTGTTTTGGTAGATATCCTTTAAGAAAAGATAACTCATATGATTCTGCTTCAGCAAGGTCATTTCGTCCGGCATTGGAATACTGCTTGATGGAATCTTTCAACTGTTTAACGCTACTTTGGATAATTTTAAGCGATTCTTCTTCGGTAAGATCTTCCCCTTTGTCAATTTGCTGAGCTTTGAGTTTACCAAAAATATTACGTATTGCATTAATTTTTTGTTTATCACCGCTTTTCATTGCGGATTTTAATTCTTCTTGAAATTTAGAAAGCATCATATTTTCTCCTATACTCAAACAGAAATTTACAAGTTTTGATGTTAATTATCGAGTAGAAAGTGAAATTTAGTAAAGTCAAAATTGAAAACTGAAAATGTAAAGTAAGTATTTGGAGTTTTAGTGGGACTTCTAACGAACCTAATTTCTAAACAACAACCAAAAGTCTAAAGCCAAATCCTGACAGGAGGTAACTTATTTGGATTCATTAGAAACTCGTGGAAAATACTCACTAAATTACAATAGTGTAAACAAGGTCTATCCAAGTGTCACAAATTTCAATTTCAAGTGTCTTACCATAGACCTTGTTTACAGTTAGATGATTTACAGAAGCCTTGGA
>CAZSJY010000051.1:0-14089 GCA_964607375.1 uncultured bacterium | reverse complement strand
TAACACTTCTTTATCAATTAAACATAATGAGTTATTATGCGGGATGTAACAGTTAGTAATAATTTTTCGTAATATTTCTCGTACTTCGTGTTAAGTTATTTATAATGAAAAATATAGAAAAGGGCTTGAAATGAATGAACAAGTAGCTGTTAGTAATTTCGTTAAACGACAAATTAAAGGGTCAGGTAAGACTTATGCCGTTGGATTAACTTTTGATGAAATCGCAAATCACGCAGAATATCAATTAAACAATGGAAAATTTGAAAAAGGGTATCGAGATGGAGTAATTTTAGTTAAAGTTGATAATACTCTTATTCATCATTTTATCTGCCCTTTTGTGAAAATTACTGAGAATACGGAGTTAAAAGCACGGATTACCAAACGAAATAATAATGAAACTCCATATATACAGATAAGAGCTGTAAACTGTACACCTTTGAATACAGGTTCTGCTCAGTTGATTCTATATAGACACGATGTGTTAGCAGAAACAAACGAACAATCATCAAATGCTGAATGGGAGCTTATATCATTTCACGCTTTACCTAAAGGAATAGAAAACATGCCAATTGGTCCTGTTACAATGATGAGAAATCAACTCCAGTTAACTGGAGGTACTAAAGCACATTACTCATCGGCAGAATGGGCAGATTCTGTAAAATTCTGGCAGGAATTCGTGGGATTAGAGAATTAGCGATTAAGCAACGATTTATCACTCTTCTACAAATGGAATTATTAGTATTTATATTCACTATATTCGGATCCGTAAAGACACACGAAAAAGTTTTGTAGTTAGCTGAGGTGGTTGTAGTTCCGCTTTTCTCGATTCTCTTTTTCATAGTAGCTCCTAAATCTCTTCCCACAATCCCATTTTCTCGAATTTTTCGATTCGGTTGTTAATGAGTTCGTTCGTTTTGAGAGTGCTTAACTGAGATAGTTCTTCTAAAATTACTGATTTGAGAGTTTCTGCTGTTTTTTGTGGTTGCATATGTGCACTACCTTCCGGCTCAGGAATTATTCTGTCAGCTATACCCATTTCGAGTAAATCTTTTGCTGTGACTTTCATCGCATCGGCTGCATCTTTAGCACGAGTTGCATCTCTAAATAAAATCGACGCACATCCTTCGGGAGAAATGACTGAATACCAAGTATTTTCTAAACATAACAATCTGTCACCAACTCCAATTCCCAATGCACCACCTGATGCTCCTTCACCAATCACAATGTTGATGATAGGAACTCCAATAATCGCCATTTCTTTGAGATTTTTCGCTATTGCTTCAGCTTGTCCTCTCTCTTCTGCACCCAATCCGGGATATGCTCCAGGAGTATCAATTAAAGTAACTATCGGAATTTTGAATTTCTCAGCAAGTTTCATCAATCTTAAGGCTTTTCTGTAACCTTCAGGTCGTGGCATTCCAAAGTTGCGAAGCATATTGTCTTTGGTCCCACGACCTTTTTGTTGACCAATAATCATAATTGATTTTCCGTTAATTTTAGCCATTCCTGAAACGATAGCTTTGTCATCTCCAAAATATCTATCACCGTGAAGCTCTAACCAAACATCACACATCATCTCTATATAATCGAGAGAATGGGGTCGTCGTGGATGTCGAGCCAATTGCACTCTATCCCATCGAGAAAGTTCTCTGTAAATGCTCTTCTTTTTGTCTTCCAGTTTCTTTTCTAACTGTAAAACTGTAGAAGTAACATCCACACCCGTTTTGATTCCGGTTGATTTTACAGTTTCAATTTTCTCTTCGATTTCCTGAAGTGGTGCTTCAAATTCTAAAGTGTATTTCGACATTATATCCTCAGTACTGATTTTAGAAGAATTTCTAGATCAAAAATAAATGAATGATTCTGAATATAGTATTGATCAAAAGATTTATAAGAATCAACTTGAATGCTTTTAAGTTGAGATAATCCTGTAAGTCCAGGTTTTACCATTATATTTGGATCAGATATTTCGTAATCCACAATTTGACCTCCAACAAAACTTAATCTCCCTAATAAAATTGCAAACAAATATGGCAACTCTCTAATAAACTGATTTCTTGATTTATATTGTATCAAGGAAAATGATTGATGATTTGCACTCCAAATTTTCCTTTTTTCTGTTCTTACAAAGAATAAATAAAAAAAGTGAATTGGCAAAGTTAAGAGTATCCCAATGAAGGATAAGAAAGTGTCGAATAATCTCTTAGAGATCAAATGAATCCTGTTAAACAATGGAAAATCGATGTCCACTAATGGGACTCCTCCAAGATTTTCTATTACTCCCTTGCCTATCAAATGATGTTTACCTTCAGGCACAAATTTGAATGTTACATTACTTCTTGATAATCGCTGTATTAAGTCAATCACTTTGTTTGTAGAAAATGATTTTTCAGGAAGTATAACTTCGTTAATTTTATTTGATTTTACAATCCCACTCAAATCTTCAGTTCTACCAAGAAATCTATCATCCAAAATCACTTCACTTGGATTATCATCAACAAATCCAATTAAATCAAAATCTGTTTCAGGTGTTTGTGTAATTAGATTACTGATTCTCAATGCTTCATTATCATTGCCCAATATAATAGCTCGTCTTGTAAAAAGTGGTGTGATATGGAAAATCTTCAGCCATTTATAACGAAACATCATATGTACTGATAATCTCCAAAGTGCCGTTAAAATTGCAGTAAATATCGAAGCAAATGTTATCACTGCACGAGAATATGCAAATATCGAAATCAAATAAGTTACCGATGATGCTAGCAAAAATGTCAAAATTGAAACAACTATCGCTCCTCCATAAGATAAATAGTTTTTCCGATATAAATTGACTCCAATGGAAACAAATACCCAGAATAATCCAAAAGTTAGATAAAGTGGCCAATGTCCGAATATCAATTGAGCAGTCACCTGTTCGTTGTAGTTTAGTGGATACCAAATCACAATCGCAAAAACAAAAGAGATTGTGATGGATAAAGTATCAAAAATAGAAGCAGTTATTGTTGAGGTAAACTTCTTGAAAACCTCAAATAATTTACGCAGACCTATTGCCGATCCTATTAGAATTTTCAATAAGTTCCAAAACGGAAACTCATTGGAATGTTTTTTGAAGAAAGATTTCATAGCAACATGAAATGTATCTATCACATCAAATGGGGCGTGTTTTAGACTTTCTCCTTTGTAGTGAATAATCTGCGTTTCAGGGTTGTAAATCACATTGTAACCGGCTTTTTTGGCACGAAAACAAAGGTCTGTATCTTCAAAGTACATAAAAAAGCGTTCGTCCATATACCCAATTTCCTCCACTAATTTCTTAGGGAACATCATGCACGAACCACTCACTGCATCAACTTCTTGGATTATAGAATCATCAATAAAAGTTTGATTGTATTGACCAAACAACTTACTTTTCGGGAATAATTTACTCAAGCCAAGCAATCGAGGTAGTGCAACTAAGGGAGTCGGAAATCTTCTGCGAGAAGCCAATTGCAACGACCCATCTGCATCCAATACCTTGCATCCAACAATTCCAGTATCTGTATTATATTTCAAATACTTGTACAACTTACTTAAAGTATCATCTTTGATCAATGAATCCGGATTTATTAAACAAATATAGTCACCGATAGATTTTTTAATACCTATATTAACAGCCTTTGCGAATCCAAGATTTTTGTCATTTCTGATTAGTTTAACTTTTGGAAATTCAGTGCTTATCATTTCACAAGAACCATCGTAGGAATAATTGTCCACTACAATAATATCAAGTGATTTAATATCCTTACTAGCAAATACTGATTTCAAGCATTGTTGCAAGAATTGCTTCACATTATAACTTACTATGATGACGGAAAGAGTCATAATCTTTTAAATATTTTCTTCAATCTCAATTTTGGAACCATCCAAATTGCCTCTCTGACAATTCGTTTAGACATTTTCGATTCACCGACTGTTCTATCGTTAAAGATAATTGGAATTTCTTTAATAGTAAATTTCTTCACCCAAGCTAAGAAATTCATTTCAATCTGAAACGAATAACCTTCTGATTTGATTCCTGATAAATCTATATCTTCCAATACTTCTCGTTTAAAACACTTGAAACCCCCTGTGCCATCTTTAATTGGAAGTCCAATAACAAATCTTGCATATACATTAGCTAAATAACTTAAAATCAATCGTCGCATCGGCCAATTTACAACATTTATTCCACTAATGTACCGACTTCCAATTACTAAATCGTTCTCTTCGGATGCTTCAATTAATCGTGGGATATCAGCAGGATTATGCGACAAATCTGCATCCATCTGAATCATTCTGTCGTAATCTTTATCCAGCGCCCATTGAAATCCCTTGCAATACGCTGTTCCCAGTCCCAACTTTCCACTTCGCTGAATGATAAATATTTTTTTATCTTTTTCCATAAGCTCTCGAATATATTCACCTGTTCCATCTGGTGAATTGTCATCCACAAATAAAATGTGAATGTTCGGATTACTCTCATAAATCTGACGAATTAGTTCGTCTATATTTTTTCTTTCGTTGTAAGTAGGAGTTATGATTATTGATTTCATTGTTTTTCCATAATCTTTTTGATTTCAATTAAACAAAGTTCAGTAGAATAAATCGGAATTCCCAATTCACTTTGAATTTTAGCAGGGCTCATTCCGCTATGTTTCGGGCGATGTGCAATTTGGGAGAGTTTATCAGTTGTCGTCGGTTCAATTAGAGATTCGTCAAAACCAAAAATCCTAGCTATTTGAAGAGCAAACTCATAACGATTGATATAATTCTCACTTCCATAATGATAAAGTCCCTCAACATTAGAATTTATACATTGATGAATCGCTTGAGCAAATGCGTATGTCCAAGTTGGATTACTTGTTTGATCAGTAACAACGCTGATGTTTGCATTCTCTGATAAACTTGTAAATACCCAAGAGAAAAAACTTGCCATATCTTCTGTTGATGAGCTGTACAGTACATTTGGACGCAAAATTAGATTATTCCGACGAGAACCTCTCATAATATTTTCTGCTTCAAGTTTGGTTTTTCCGTAATAAGAAACCGGGAATGTGGGAGCATCTTCTGAATATGGACCATCTTCACCGTCAAACACATAATCAGTGGAAACTTGAATAAAATATGTTTCGGTTAAACTCGCTTTTAT
Organism: uncultured bacterium; assembly: GCA_964607375.1. Classification (GTDB taxonomy): domain Bacteria; phylum Fidelibacterota; class Marinisomatia; order SCGC-AAA003-L08; family JACNLC01; genus JACNLC01. The sequence goes on along the minus strand of CAZSJY010000051.1, from coordinate 8,922 downwards.
CAAATTCTCTAATCCAACAACATTCACAGCTCTTGCAGTTTTCTTATTCATTTCACAACCATCAACATTTGTATATGCTGCAGAATTTATGATGATATCCGGTGCAAAGGTTGTAACAATTTCACTAACCTTTTGTGGATTTGTAATATCCATCTCAATCACTGGTAATCCGTTAACCGTTATCGGTAACGGTTTTGCATCTGTTAGAAGCAGTTCAAAATCCGAGTAAAGTGTGGAAATGAGTTCTTTCCCAAGTTGTCCTGATGCACCAGTAATGAGAATTTTCTTTCGCATTAAAGCTTACAACCGTTTTCCTTAAATTCTGATAATTTTTCAGCAATTGATGAATCTGTAATCGACAGAATCTCTGCACAAAATATCGCCGAGTTTATAGCACCTGCTTTACCTACTGACATCGATGCTACCGGTACCCCTTTTGGCATCTGAACTGTAGACAATAACGAATCCAATCCGTCAAGCATTCCGCCAGGTAGCGGAATACCAATTACAGGCAAGGTTGAATTTGCTTTTAACGCTCCTGCGAGATGAGCAGCCATTCCTGCTGCACCAATTAAAATTGCATATCCATTCTTTCGTGCGTTAAGTGCAAATTTTTCAACTTCGTTCGGATTTCGATGTGCAGAAAGCACTTTCAATTCCCAATCCAAACCGAAATATTCAAAATATGGAGCTGATGCTTCAATCGTTTTTCTGTCCGATTCACTTCCAATTAATACTGCTATTTTTGCCATACTATCCTCAAAATAATAAACCATAATTTACTAATAGAATTAGATTTATCTAAACTCAAAGGTTTTAGCGATAACTTCCAATTGTTTTACAAGTTTCAACTTCGGATGACCGGGATTATTTACAAATCCACTTATTAATATCATATCGTCATTTTTTTCGTTTGGGATGAAAATCGTAAAGAATGGTCCACCACTTTGGCTTTCATCGTGAATATAAATCCCACGAATCATTCTAACATTACTTTCAGTAATTACAATGGTTTCGTGTGTTCGAAGTTCTGTACTTAACTGAATATCCTGAATAGTGTTTCTAAACGCTTCCTCAACAATTTTCCAAGATTTTTCTGGAGTAGAAAAATCACCTTTAAACTGATGGAATATTAACCATCGATATGGGACTCCACGACCAATCCACAAAAATTTATTTCCTGAATCATCCTTAATCATTTGGAAATCTCTCTGTAAGTCGATGTGAAATCCAAATTGTTCTTCAATCAATTTACTCAACTTTGGGTTTTTCTTCTTAGAAAATACATAATCTGAAAGATTTACATCAAAATTTGATTTTAACTGACTCAGAATCCAATCTCTGTTTTTCTTTGTTTGAATTTCAAAATCTATAGCATCCACTCCAGATAATCCTAAAAATAACTGACCTTTCGCATACATATCAGTTTTTGCAATTGTATGATGGTCGTCAATTGAGGATTCAGTGAATCGTTCAAATAATCTGTCTCCGGTAGAATCATTTGGATGTTTAAGAGAAACTACCATCAAATTTGTACGAGTTTTATAATCATCAAGGTCCCAAGGATTTATCCATCGACAAGTAAAAACGTGTTCAGATTGTGGAGTATGTATCACTTCATAAAACAAATCATCAAGTATCGGCTTGACAAGCACTTTATCCTCTGGAGAAACCGCAATTATCACTTCATTAATATTACCCTCTGACTTCGGAAGAAAATCACAATTCACCAATAGAATAACTGGAAGAAGTAAAGTTATCAAACTGATTTGATCCCCAATCAATTTAGTGGAGGTTAAGACAGATAACAAACCGATTCTTGAGTTAAACATTTTTCGCATCTTTAACTTAAGTCGCCAAAAGTAAATATTGCGGTGGTCATTTCTTTTTGCATATAACCAAAAATGATGACGAGTGATTTATGCCTTTTGTTAGAGTTTTCATAGAAGAAATTAGCCAAATTATTCCAGCTCTAGCAAGTTGAAAAATATTCTTTGATTTCAAACTCAACAGAATATTATACGGTGTATCTTGAAACATTGGTATCTCTTTTTCAATCTTAAATCCAAACTTTCCAAGAAACCATTTTAATGATGAAGGCGAAAAATGATACAAATGACGAGGTGCATCAAAAGGTGCCCAACTTTCATTAAAATATTTTTGTTCCAGTGCATCTACATTTGGGACTGCAATAAGTAAAATCCCATCTTTTTCTAAATGATTTCTAATCTTCTTAGCTGTATCGTGAATTTTATGAATATGCTCAAGCGAATGCCACATTGTGATAACATCAAATTTTTCAGTAGAATCAATATCATTAATTGAAGTAATTGTCGGAATTCCACTATTATCGGCGTTTTTCAGCACTTGTGAAGTATTATCTTGAAGTAAAACATTCCAACCATTGTTCTGCATATATCGGCAAAATTCTCCCTGTCCACCACCAATATCTAATAGTTTACCCTTCTTTTTAAAAACAGAAATTTTTCGATGCTTCCAACGAAGTGTAAACATCTGAACAAATTTGTAACATTTATCAGTAAAATTAGTAGTTTTCTCTAAATGTGGAGCATATTCCTCACTTGTATAGTACTTTGAGATTTCAGTTTCATCAGGACGAGGATTTAGATAAACAAAGCAACATTCGCACTTAACTAGTTGGAATATAATGTCATCTTTTTGCAATCTATCTGAAACCTGTATATAAGGTTCTGATTTATCACTTCCACATATGATACAAGAAATCGTTTCCATTTAAGGGTAATTTACTTTTTTGAAAAATTCTTCCACATATGATAACCTCCGATTACAATGAGAATTATCGAAATGAATTGTGCTCCGGATAAATTTAGAAAATAGCGATTATTAGTCCGAAGAAATTCCACAAAAAATCGAACAATTCCTGCAAGAATAAAGTACTTAAAGAGTATTTCTCCATTAAATGCCTTTTGTAATCGCTTGCGATACAGATAACCGAAAATCAAGAAGTATGCGAGCATCTCATAAACTTGTGTAGGATGGACAGGGATTGTAGTTGGAGGTGCACCTTTTGGAAACGCTATTGCCCAAGGTAAATTGCTTGGGATACCATAATCATCACCAACTAGGAAACAACCGATTCTACCAATTCCGTGACCTAAAACCAAATACGGAGCAACCCAATCAGACACCGTCAACCATTCTAACTTCTGTTTGCGTATGAATAATGTGACCAAAATCAATCCTCCAATCAATCCTCCATAAAACACCATTCCAGCGCCGAAATTGTGCAGACCGTCGGTTATTCTGCCACCATTAAGTGTAAAAATACCTGCAAGAATATTCCACAATCCTTGCAAATTATCAAGTGCACGACCAGATGGAATATTTTCAATCAAGTAGTAAACTTTTGCTCCCAAAACTCCACCAATTGCAGCTCTGAAAGTAATCTCATCAGCAATATCAGGATTTTGACCAAAATGTTTCATATCTTTTCGTAAAAGATAATTATTAACCAAAAACGCAACTACCATCATAACACCAAAAGATGAAATAACAAAATTTCCAATTCTGATAATTTCCGGATACATAAGATTCTCCTAAATCAAATTAATTTTGCTCTAATAATAGAGGATAACATACAACGATTGCATCATAAATTATATGAGTATATGCAGTAATTCCAAATCCTCTTAAAATGAATAACAATCCCAAAAACAATCCAGCAATCAACCGGACTATAAAAGTATTCCATCGAAATACATCGCCAAAAGTTCCAATATAATGAAACATTGAAAATAAAATTGCTGAAATTAGAATAGCAACAAAGCCGACGAAATACTTTGGCATTTTGATAATTTTATGCAAAATAAATACCAAAGCAGAGACAATTGCCAGTCTAAATAATAATTCTTCATAAATTCCAGCACCGATTGAGAGATACAATTCTTCGACAATTCTACCACCAAATGGAGATGCCATGATCCACTGACCTGCTCGTGAAAGCAATACAAATAAGAAAAAACCCCACAGTGCACTTTCTGCAATCATCATCATCAAATATTGAATTTTTATCTGCCCGTTTGTAAGTGTTTCTTTGTTTTTTACAGCTATTATTGCAAGTAAAATGAAAAGAGTAAGTCCATACGCAATTTGTGAATATTGTCCAAATATTTGAAAAATATCCCGTATGAGAGCGTCAGCTCCGTTACGTAATTCGTATGGTGCTCTCCAATTGATATAAATTCCAAATAGTTCATAAACAATGACTAGTGGAAAGATTAGAGTAATTCCATAAAATATTGAATGAGATGAGCGTGAATAAATTTGGTTCATACTTTATTCGAAATTTGGGTTTCGGGTTTCGGGATTTTTGGCGTGCAAAGGAATAAAGATGATAAGAAATTAATATATTTCCACTGTCCTTGATATTTTAGTTTATAATTATTTTTAATTAGGAAAATTATATTTTTCATCCTCTACCACTATAAATATTTCCTCTTCTAATCTGTATCAATTTTAAGGACTGCTAAAAATGCTTCTTGGGGTAGTTCAACTGTTCCGATTTGCTTCATTCGCTTCTTCCCCTTTTTTTGTTTTTCGAGTAATTTTCGTTTTCTCGTGATATCACCACCATAACACTTTGCAGTAACATTTTTACGAAGGGCTTTAACAGTTTGTCTAGCTATTACTTTATGTCCAACAGCAGCTTGAATTGGAATTTCAAATTGTTGACGGTGAATCACTTCTTTCAGTTTTTTACACAATGCAGAGCCTTGTTTATAGGCATTATCTTGATGAACAATCAAACTTAACGCATCAACAATTTCTCCGTTAATCAAAACATCCAGTTTTTGCAAGTCTCCTGGTCGGTCCTCAATAACTTCATAATCGAAAGATGCATAACCTCGTGATATTGATTTTAACTTCTCGAAAAACTCGTAAATAACTTCACCTAATGGCATTTCAAAAATCAACTGGACTTTTGTTTGTGTCAGGTAATTAGTCGATTTATAATCACCTCGTTTGTCAATGCACAATTTCATTATAGCACCGATGTATTCAGACGGAGTGATAATTTCAGCGTGAATATATGGTTCGAAAGAAGTTTCTATTTCACCCATCCCAGGCATATCTGTTGGATTACTTATTGGAATAGCTTCACCATTTTTCATTTTCACTCGGTATCTGACATTTGGCGAAGTTGAAATCAGATTCATTCCGAATTCTCGCTCCAATCGTTCGTGAACAATTTCCATATGAAGTGGTCCTAGGAATCCAACACGAAATCCAAATCCCAGTGCAGTTGATGTGTTTGGTTCATAAGACAAAGCTGAGTCATTTAGTCGAAGTTTTTCCAAACTTATTCGTAAATCTTCGTAATCATTTGTGTCAACTGGATACATTCCAGCAAATACCATCGGTTTGATCGGACGATATCCTTCTAGTGGATTGGATGCTCTGTTTTCCTTTGAGGTGAGAGTATCCCCAACACTTACTTTTTGCACATCTTTTATGTTTGTTATAATATACCCAACTTCGCCTGCGTTCAATCGTTTTACTGGGACACGATTTAGTTGCAGAATCCCAACTTCAGAAATTTCGTGTGAAATTTCAGGATTTGCAAAATATCGGGCTGTCATACCCTTTTCGATACAACCATCAAAAACACGAATGTAAGGAACTACTCCACGAAATTGATCGAAAATGGAATCAAAAATCAGTGCTCGGGTTTCGTTTGATTCTGCGTCTCTTGGTGGAGGGATTGTGTTAATGATTGCATCTAATATTCCCTGAATCCCAGTTCCTTCCCTTGCACTAATTTTAATGACTTGTTCATCGTTACAGCCAAGAAGCTCACAAATTTGTTCAATAGCTGATGGAACATCTGCATTTGGCATATCAATTTTATTGATAACCGGTATAATTTCAAGTCCTGCATCAATTGCTAGATACGCATTACTAACTGTTTGAGCTTCTACTCCCTGTGCTGCATCTACCAATAATAAAGCACCTTCGCATGCAGCAAGACTTCGGGATACTTCATAAGTAAAATCTACATGACCCGGAGTATCAATCAAATTAAGTACATATTCTTCTTCATTCGAATGTTTGTATTTCATCTGAATGGGGTGAGATTTGATGGTAATACCCCGTTCTCTCTCTAAATCCATATCATCCAACACTTGATCGTGCATTACAGATTTTGAAAGAGTGTGCGTCATTTCCAACAGTCTATCAGCCAATGTAGATTTACCGTGATCAATATGCGCTATAATACAAAAATTGCGTATGTGATCGTTTTTCATGAGGGCGAATTTAACTCAGTTTTGTAACAAACTTCTAACGGAAATACCTAATTTTCTTTTGAAGTCTCTAAAAATCTACTTAATTTGACCAAGATTGGTTTAGTTTTTAAAATATGGATTGACAAAATGAATAAAGAATTCTCTTACATTGAAACAGGTGGAGTTTATGGACTAGAATTTATCGTCGCTGATGTTTACTTCATCGGTCAATCGAAACATTTTGGACTGGAGTTTCAGGGTTTATAAAAGCAATGCTCTGGCCTGTGTATCTTGTTTATGGTTTTCTAAAATATCTTGGAATATAGTTAACCAATTACTTTTCTTAAACTTCCGTGATTTTTATCTAGTTGTATCTTGGCGTTAGTATAATCAATTTCTAATTTTTTCATCACTAATGCTGTCTTCACTTCACCGTGTGCTTTTTGTAAAAGATCTAATGACTTTTCTTTTGAAAGTTTAGTTAGGTGAGAAATAATATGTGTTCCTCTCTCCCATAACTTCTTATTTGATGCACGTAAATCTACCATCAAATTACCATAAGTTTTGTTTAATTTGATCATTGTAGTAGTAGTTATCATATTCAAAATCATTTTTGTAGCTGTACCAGATTTCATTCTGGTTGAACCTGAAATAATCTCCGGACCTACTATAACAGGAATTACAATATCAACAAAATCCAATTTTGGTGCTTTATTACAAATAATCAACCCCGTAACTGCTTTTAGATATTTCGCTTGTTCTAATGCACCAATTACAAATGGAGTGCTACTGCTCGCTGTAATACCTATAACAACATCATTTTGGGATATTTGATTCTCAATAATTGCTTTTGCTCCATCTTCGGGATAATCTTCAGCTCCTTCAATTGATTTTACTAAAGCATCAAAACCTCCAGCTATAATTCCCTGAACCATTTCCGGATTAGTTGAAAATGTAGGAGGACATTCAGACGCATCCAAAACACCTAATCGTCCACTAGTTCCTGATCCTACATAAAACAATCTACCACCATCTTGTAATGAAGACTCAACTTTCTTAGTTAACTCCGATATCTGATGAATTACTTTTTCCACTGCAAAAGCAATACTTTTGTCTTCATCATTCATCATCTTTAAAATTTCTTCAGTTGACATTTGATCTAGATATGTACTTTTTGGATTTTGTTGTTCAGTAATTTTATCTATCATCTTCACCTTTGAAATGTTCATTAAATCTTTCTAATTTTACCCCTAAATTTGAGAGTAATCTTCACATGATGTTATCTTTATACTTAGCCCTTTTAGGGCTAATACTATCAATACTCTTTACCGGAGCGGAAATTGCGTTGATATCCGCTAATAAGTTACAAGTAAAAGTGTGGATAAAACAAAAAAAACGAAGTGCCAGATTAGCATTTTCAATTTTAATTAATAAAGAAGAGTATCTTTCAACTATTCTTATCGGTACTAATTTTTCTAACATAGTTGCTACATCTTTCGGAACGATTTTTCTACTACATTGGAAAATTCATCCAATTTTGATTATTGTTATAATAGCTATCATTATACTTTTGATTGCAGAAATACTTCCAAAATGTGTAGTGAGAGAATTTTCAAATATTTCACTTTTACTTCTTGCTCCGGGATTGTACTTCTTTAAAACAATTTTCTATCCGATAAATTTCTTGTTAAAAAAAGCTGGGTGGATGGGAATTACAGAAAGAACTACTCCACCAGAAGACAGTCGAGAACAAGAACGGGATGATTTACAGTTTTTGTATGAGCAAGCAGACGCACCACCTGAAGCAATGGAAGATGAACAACGAGAATTGATATCCAATGTATTTGAGTTTAGCGAAAGTACAGTTTCAGATGCGATGACTCCTAGAACAGAAATATCTGCAGTTTCAACCAACGATACTTTGGAAGACATTCTTCATAAAATAATTGATTCAGGTCATTCAAAAATTCCTGTTTACGAAGGAAATATTGACAACATTACCGGAATTATTTATCTCTATGATTTATTCAAATCTCCAGAAAACATCAAAGATATTATTCACCCTGTACCTTATATTCCTTATACAAAATCTACAAAAGATACTTTGATGGAATTCCAAACTGCTCATCACGCTTTGGTAATAGTATTAGATGAACACGGTGGAACTGCTGGATTGGTTACAGCTGAAGATCTTTTTGAAGAGTTATTTGGTGACTTTGAGGATGAATTTGATGCAGATGAATCTGATGATTACAAAACAGAAGCTTTGGATGATGGCTCTATCCTGGCGAATGCAAAAATTGAATGTGATGCTTTCAACGATTTGCACGGCAATATTATTCCCGAAGGAGATTACGAAACTTTAGCTGGATATATTATTAGTGTAATTGGAAGAATTCCGAATAAAGGAGAACACTTGTTTTTGGATATTGGTCAAATTGTAGTTAAAAAAGCAACTGCCAGAAGAATCGAACAAGTTCAATTATTTTTAAAGTAGTAGGCAATTCATAAGTTGCAATTACAACTGTTATTTATCAAATAGTATATCTACAAAGAAACCAGATTTTTGATAAGTTACTAGCACTATTTTCTCCAGTTTCATAACTGTTACATCCCGCTTTATAGTTTTTTATGAGTTTATTATTCAATTTGATAA
>CAZSJY010000050.1:0-14139 GCA_964607375.1 uncultured bacterium | reverse complement strand
ATGTTTACAAAAGACGAGATAAAATTAAAGGTCTAAAAATGACTTACCAACCAGAGTATCTGCGACATTTTACTGCTCACTTCAAACCTGCATAAATGGTAACTCTTACCGTTGAAACAACTTCACAAGTTGAATTTGTAGATATCACAAATTTGATTAGAGCAACAATTATAGAAAACAAGTGGGACGACGGTGTTCTAACAATTTACTGTCCACATACAACTGGCGGGATTACAATAAACGAATCTGCCGATCCCGATGTAGTTAGAGATATGACTTATGAATTGAACAAGATTATTCCATTTGAAGATGGATATTTTCATAGTGAAGGGAATTCTGCAGCTCATGTTAAATCTTCATTAATCGGTTGCTCAGAAACAATCATTATTGAAAATGGTAGTCCGATTTTGGGAATTTGGCAAGGAATTTACTTCGCAGAATTTGACGGTCCACGAAGCAGGAAAGTAATCCTAAAATTTATTAGTGAGTAAATAGAACAAGTGAGCTTTCCCCCCGCTTCTTTATGGGCGTGGCTCCCTTGTACTATAAAAATCAGTTTCTATTTCAGTAGAATAATTTTCTGATTTTCTGTAAATCCACTATATTTCAATTTCACAAAATAAACTCCACTTGAAAAGTTGGTTCCATCCCAAGTTACTGAATGATAACCAGCTTCCAATTGTGAGTTAATCAGAGTTTCCACTAACTGCCCAGCTTCATTGTAAATACCAAGTAGAACAGAATTTTGATCTGGGAGTTGGTAATTTATATTAGTTTTCGGATTAAATGGATTTGGATAACAGTTCAGCAACTGGAAATCAGAAATTACGGACTCATCACCAATGTTAGCTTCAGAATAACATGCAACTTCAGATGGAGTGTGAAATGCAAAATCTTCTAAATTTGTAGCTGAAAATGCTACTACATAGAAACAACCTTCTTCTACATCTAAAACGGTATAGCTGTTATCAGGTGAAGCGCCACCTAACCAAAAATCATCTCGTATTGTTGTAGTGTTAAATTCGGTAATTTCTTCTTTTGAATTAGAAATTCGAGTTAGATCACAATCTCCAAAATCATATGAAAATTCTTGTGAATACAAGCATACACCGTAACCATCATCACAAAATCCATCACCTAACCAAAAAAGATATTCAAATGAAACACATTGCCCGTAGCAGTCAATAAATCCAATATCACACTCAAGATCATCCGAATTTTGAAAAATCGCAAATCCAATAATATCATCATAATCTCCATCCCATTCCCAGTTTAGTTCAAGTCCATCGTTTGTAGGAGTTATTGTTAAATCATAAGGAACAGGTAATTCTAAATATTCAATTTCATTATTATCAACTGATCTTAGTATCCAATGATCAGGATCTAAACTAACTTGTAGTGGTAATCCTTCAACCGTAAACGAAAATACTTGATTTTGTTCAGTAACTTCTGAAACAAAAGTGTAAGTATCTGTGTCAGTTTCAATAACAACATCCACAGGCATTTCAAAAATAGGACTATCTTGAACTTGAGAGATTTGCACATCTACACTCCAGTTATCATCTGTTAATTGAATGGCTGTTGGTGTAGAAACATATTCAGGGTAATATTCTCCATAAATCCATCGATCAATAAATGGAGTTAAATCTCGTCCTGATACTTCTGACATTACAGCTATAAATTCTTCAGTAACTGCAGAAGAAAATCTATATTGGTCACCATATTCTTGGAGTCCAGCAAAAAAAGTTTCATCCCCAATTATGTGCCTAAGCATATGTAAAACCCAAGAAGCTTTGTTATATGATAGATTTCCGTTGAAAATATTCCAAACATTAGTAGTATCATCAACAAAAATGGTTCCATCGCCCCAATATTGTTTACTAGCCATTTCGTCGTGAAGTGCTTCAATTCCACCGTTGTGTAGTTCTTCCCACATTGCTTGAGAATAAGTAGCAAATCCTTCGTTTAGCCAAATATGGTGGAAATTTGCACAAGTAACCATATCACCCCACCATTGATGCCCAAGTTCGTGAGAAATTAGAAACTGAGAAGATCCACCCATACTTGTCATCGTTTGATGCTCCATTCCACCACCCCAAACGAAATCTGCGTGTCCGTATTTTTCTTCGATAAATGGATAAAGACCAAATCTATCGGAAAATCCTGATAACATATCTTTGGTCAGCATATAGTTGTCGTAATATTGATTGTAATGTTGTGGATAAACATAGTAATCCAAACGCATTGAATCATTTTCTCCATAAACAAACCAATCGTAAAAAATTTGATACGGATAAATAGCCAGAGATATAAGGTAAGTTGCAATTGGATATCTTTCTTCCCAAAAATAAGTAGTTTTTCCATCTGTATTGGTTTCATTTACTAATAAACCATTTGATGCCACAATTAAGTTTTCGGGAACAGTAATTGAAATGTTTACAGAATCAGCTTTGTCTGTTGGAGTATCTTTGCAGGGCCACCAATTGCGAGAGCCATACGGTTCACTGAGTGTCCAAATCATATCTTCACCATAAGCAGTACTAAATCCGAAAGAACCGAAATCAGAATATTCAGGAGGACCATTGTAGTTTATCGTAAACTGAACAAATTCATCGCTGTTTATTGATTCATTTAACGAAACATCAAGTATTCTATCATTATGGGTAAACTGAAGTGAATTTAACTCAGAATCTGTAACTTGAGTTACCGTAAGATAGTTTGTTAAATCGAGTTCGATATGAGTTAGGTTTTCAACTTTGGATGTTAAAAGTACAGTAACAAATCCACTAATTGTTTCAGAGTCAGGGAATATTTCAAGATTTATATCATAGAACGATATATCAAAATCCAACTGATTTCTTGTTGTATATTGTGGATTTTCTATCATCCTCATACTAGATTTCATATGAGAGCAAGTTGCTTTGTAATTATCACTTGCTGATAGAATTCCGAATAACATTACGATTAGCATTAAGTTCTTCATAGAATATTCCCTCGTTTTAGTAGGTTAATTTAGCTAACATTGAGTTAAATTTGATAAAATAATCCACGATTTGGTATAGATTGAAATCTTCCTTTGATACTTGTTTTCAGTTTGTGTAATATTTCTAACAAGAATAATGGTTGAATATTGACTTATATGTGGAAAATATCCGAAGGAACTTATCGTTTTCAAACTACGGATTCAAAAGTATCGAAGGAATTAAAAAAAATACAGGAGATGGAACTCATCAGTTTTGGAATGAATTCATTCAATGAAATTTATCAGATTAAATTGAAAGATATAGAAGTTGCAAAAAAATTACTAATTGAAATTACCGGAAATGAAATATATCGTAGTAGAGAAGGATTTATGGCAAAAGAGCAAATTGGGCTAAAGCTGTGAATATAGAAAATTACAAAAGATATTTCCCGACCATTACACAATCTATCATACTATGTTTGTTGATAGTTGGAGTTACCATTATTATTGCAGTTCCTGTTGCGATATTTGCAGATTTAGCAAATCTTAAAATTGATATACTTGTTTGGTTAAATGTTCCTGTCTTCTTTGTGGTATTTTTAGTAGGCTACAAATGGTCACGAAAACCATTCCATAAATTTTTTCTTCATAAACGAGTATCTATGCAATTGATTAGTATTTCTTTTATGACTGCTTTTGGTTTAATTATCCTTCTTGGAGAATTCGAAAATATAATTCTACATTTTTTCCCAATTAGTAATGAAGTTATGGATATGTTTGATATGTTGTTATCAGGAGGATCTGGAGTTTTAGCAGCTATTATTATGGCATCCATTACAGAAGAAGTACTTTTTAGAGGAATGATTCTACCCGGTTTAGCACAGAATTATGGTAAAACTACTGGAATTATTGTAACCGCACTTCTATTTGGAATAATCCATCTAAATCCCTGGCAGTTTGTCCCTGCTTTTATAATGGGAGTGTTTTTAGGGTGGATTTATTTAGAAACAAAAAATATTTGGTTATGCATAGGGTTACATGGATTTAACAATGCCTTAGCTGCAATTCCATTTTACCTTGGAATAGAAATACCTGGAATAGTTTATGACGCTAGAGATGGAGTCCAATTTCAACCTCTTTGGTTGGATGTGATAGGAGTTGTTTTATTTATTGTTGGGTTTGTAATATTGAAAGGCAATACAACAAAAAATTACGATTTAGAGTAAAAAGGTATAAATGAAAAATACATCAAAAATATCAATAAATAAAGTTTACACCAAAGTGGGTGATAGTGGTTTTACTCATTTGGTAGGTGGACAAAAACTTCCGAAGGATGATGTCCGAATTGAAGCGTATGGGATGGTGGATGAGTTGAATTGTGTTATTGGTGGTTGCAGGGAGAAAATTCAAAGTTTACTTAACGATTATTCAGATTTGAGTCATTTGCAAAATACCCTATTACGAATTCAAAATGAGTTATTTACTTTGGGATCAGTTTTGGCAACTCTACCAGAAGATATTCATCCCAAAATGGAACGCATAAACAAAAAACATATCACTCAACTTGAATCTGAAATTGACACAGCAAATGAGGAATTATCAAACCTAAAATCTTTTGTTCTACCCGGAGGTTCAGAACTGAATACTTGGCTACATTTAGCTCGGACAGTTTGCAGAAGAGCTGAACGCCGATGCGTGTCACTATCACACATATCTGAAATTGACACTCATATCGTTATTTATCTCAACCGATTATCTGACGCTCTTTTCGTTTGGAGCAGATGGACAAATAAAATTATAGGAGTTGATGAACTGTTTTGGGAAAGAAAATAATTGCTTCACAAGATGTGGAATTGGTGAGAAGGAGACCATAGACAGTGGCAGTAAGCAGTTGCAGTAGGCAGGAGCAGAAAACAGTAATTCCCCTCTCAGAGGGGTGCCACGCAAGATGCGAGGCGGGATGTAACAATTAGTAAATTTTATATAGTTTTAATATCTTAAATCCTTAAAGAGAGGAGTTTAATGAAAAAACTATTATTATTAGGGTTGTTTTTATTGTTATTCACGTCACAAGTTATAGCTTCAGCAAAATCAGAAGCTGAAGATTGCAAGAACGATATACGTTGCGTTTATAGTACAGCCGTAAAACACGAAGATGTAGACCCTTGCGAGTTATTAGTTGGTGATCAAAAATTAGAATGTTACGGTTTCTTAGAAGATCAAGTTCCAGGATTAGAAGTTGAAGAGAAAGGTCTCCTTGAGGAGAATATTCCACCCTTGAGGGGCTGTGTTAAAAAAGTGGCAAGGATTAAGAGCCAAAGGCCAAGTTTCTAATTTATAGTATCCAGAGTGCAATCTCTAATTCTCCAATACCTTCCTTGCCGAATAAGTAGAGAAAAGTGCAATAATAAAAGATGGAATGTAAACTATCAAAAATAGCTCAAAATAATGGGTTAGTGACAATGAAACCAATCCAGCAAATACAAAAAACAATATCAATTCTACTTTAATCCAAATATTAAGTGGTTTAATCATCCAAATACATTCATTGGTTGACGAGGACACAACCATTTGAACCAATATCCAACCGTAAATTCGGAAAAATAGAAATTCCAATGCCAGTAGTAGTTGTTCCATCCAGACCTGTGGTTGGTAACTCGTCCATAAATTAAAGTGAATTGGAAGAGGCCATAGTAGGTCAACACCCTGGAACCACAGTACTAAATCCACAAGAATGTGTAAAATCATACCGGCAGCAAGTCCTCGACCGATAATTTTCAGAACTTCACTTTTCTTTATTTCGGAAAGAATTGCGATAATCAAGTAAACCAATATGGCAGTGAAGAAGCTATGGGTTACTGTTCGATGAAATATTGAAATGGCGGTATCAATAGGTGAAAACCAATTAGCAACAAAAACTAATAGATAATCAATATCCGGTAAAATTGTACCAAAAATGAAACTTGCAAACAACCATTTTTTACTCGGGATTACCTTCTTGAAATACAATCCCAATATTGCGTGGACACCAACTTGCGCCACTAATCGTTCTCTTCAATTATTAAAGGCAATTCACATTCTGGACAAACTGTTGAATTTCCAACTTCTACACCACAAGCAGGACATTTGCCAGAATCCAATTGAGTTTGAGCATCATACAATTCAGGGAATTCTGAATGTACTCTCTCTTCTACAATTTCAATGACTTTTTCAGAATCTTCTTGCAGAACCAATAAACCAAACTCTGATACCGGTGATAATTCTGTATTAGGCTCGTAATCCAAATGATCGAGTGAGTGAGGAATTCGTTCTCCCTCAAGAATGGTAATAAGAGGTTTCAAACTGTCAAACGATCCTTTAGCAATTACTACTGATTTTTTTGTATCAAAACTATATTGTTTATCATCTGAAGAATAATCAATTAGCTCTATCTGACAATCTGCACACAAAGTGACATGAGATAAATATTCTGTATCACATTTCGGACAAATTCGCGTTACTTCCATTTTTCTTCTTTCAATTATTTTAGGTTTGCTATTTAACATTTGGTAAATTTCACCCCTTGAATCGTTGGCAATTTATAACGATTTGTATATTCAATACTTGGAGAATTTTATGAGTTCACAAAAACATATTAAGGCACTTCAATATTTTTCGTATGGAATTTATGTTTTGACTTCTAAATTTGAAGATAAATTCTGTGCATCAACAATTAATTGGGTAACTCAAACTTCCAAAAATCCAGCAATGGTTGCTGTGTGTTTAAAGAAAGATTCTAATCGTCTAAATATTGTTCAGAACAGGAAAAGATTTATCCTGCACATATTATCGAAGGAACAAAAAGAGTTTGCAACTTGTTTTATGAAACCGACTTTAGAGAAAAATGGAAAGTTAAATTCTGCACTATATTCTCTAAATGAATCAGATTTACCGATTTTGAAAGAATCGAAAGTCCTATTAGAATGCGAAGTTGAGAGGATTGTAGATTCAGGTGATCACCCAATTCTTCATGCTATCGTGGTGGATTCAGTTGTAAAAGATGACATAATTCCTTTAGAATTAAGAGATACAGGATGGACTTATGGGGATGAATAACTTACCCCAAATTGGGAAATGGAAAATTTATCCACTTGAAACTGGCACATTTCGGTTGGATGGTGGTGCTATGATGGGATCTGTTCCTAAGGTGCTTTGGGAGAAGTCCAATCCTGCAGATAAACTCAACAGAATTGATTTAGCAATGCGATGTTTATTGCTTGATGATGGAGAAAAACGAATCCTAATCGAAACAGGAATAGGTAACAAAAACTCCGATAAATTTATTGAAATGTTTCATGTAGAACAGGAGAATCAACCATTAAGTAATACTTTAAGTGATATCGGCTATAGTCCCGCTGATGTTACAGATGTTATTATTACACATTTGCATTTTGATCATTCAGGTGGTGCTACAGAGTTAAACGATACCGGAGAATTAGTTCCAGCTTTTCCAAATGCAAGATATTGGATTTCCGAAATCAACTGGAATCACGCTAACAATCCTAATCCGAAAGACAGAGCCAGTTATCTTAAAGAGAATTTTGCACCTCTTCAAGATGCAGGAGTGTTTCAACTTATTCCAGAAAATACTGAAATTATTGATGGAATTTCTACAATGTGTGTAAATGGACATACAATTGGTCAACAATTAGTTAAGATAACATCAGAGGGTGATACACTTGTCTTTTGTGGAGATTTGATTCCAATTCGATCACATCTTCGTTTACCTTTCATAATGGGATATGATTTATCTGCACTTCAAACTTTAGATGAGAAAACTGTCTTATTAAATCAAGCTTCAGCTGAAAAATGGTGGTTGTGGCTATATCACGACCCTCAAACAGTAATGTTGAGAATTACCGAAGGTGAGAAGAATTACAAAGTTATTGATGAAATCAGGAATGTGCAAAACTGATGGATAATTTTACAATAATTGCATTAACGGAAGACTTTGGAATGTCAGCTTTATTGGCAAACATCAGCAATTCAATTGATTGTCTTTTAGAATTTGTGGATGCCGATGACATTGGTATCATTTGCAAAAACACAAAACTTGGTGTTCTAATCGTTGATTTGGATTATCCATCAGTGAATCCATACGAAATTGTGAAAAAAATCAGAAGTTCATCGCAGTTGGTTATTTGTGGTTTCAAAGATCAAATGAACAAAATAGTTCGCAAAAAAGCAGAAAATTCTGGTTTTGATTTGGTGTTTCCAAAAACTATGTTCAAACAAAATTTAACTTTTATTATAGAGCAATCGAAAATTGAAAGCTGAAACATTAAATGATAGGAAATCTCGGATATCTTCGATCATTCAACTTCTGAAGGATGAATATCCAAACTCTTGTTGTTCTTTGAATTATATATCACCATTTCAGTTGTTAGTAGCAACTATTCTATCAGCACAATGTACTGATGAGAGGGTAAACAAAGTAACTGAAGATTTATTCAAAAAGTATCCAGATGCAGAATCCTTTAAGGATTTGTCATTGAAACAAATTGAACAGGAGATATTTTCTACAGGATTTTACAAAAACAAAGCTAAATCCATTAAGAGTAGTTCTGAAGAGATTTGTGAGAAATATGGAGACAAAGTCCCTAATACACTCGAATCTCTTGTAAAATTAAAAGGAGTTGGACGAAAAACAGCAAATGTAGTTTTGGGAAATGCGTTTGATATACCTAGTTTAGTTGTTGATACACATGTCATAAGAATTACAAACTTACTGCAATTTGTAAGTACTCATAATGCGGTGGTTATTGAAAGAGATATGATAGAGATTATTGATAAAAAAGATTGGACAAACTTTGGACATTTGTGCATTGACCACGGACGGGCTGTGTGTATTGCTAGAAACCCAAATTGCACAAAATGTGTGATTTCGAATTATTGTCCATCTAAAACAGTTGAATAGATAGGAGTAAAATATGTTAGAATTTTTGACAACACCGGAATTTCTAAAAGGAGTCAAAATATCAGTTTTGGGTTTAGTTTTGGGAGGGATATTTGCATTTTTCAAATTTGAACCTCCTGCACCAAACAATATTTATGGCGTTCTGGGAATTGCAGGAATTTTCCTAGGTTGGATATTCGTAAAAACTCTAATAAATTAGATAAAATTCTACCAAAAGAGGTTGAGTATGACAAAGAAAAATATCTCAAATATTGAGAAATTAATTAAAGAATTGTTGATTGAAATTGGAGAGAATCCAAGTCGAAGCGGATTAGAACGGACACCAGAGCGTGTAGCAAAAGCTTGGGAATTTCTTGCAAAAGGATATGAACAGAATGTTGAAAAAATCATCAATAATGCTATTTTTGAAGAAGATTATGACGAAATGGTAGTCGTGAAAGATATTGATTTTTTCAGTCTTTGCGAACATCATTTACTACCTTTTTTTGGAAGAGCTCACATTGGATATATTCCTCAAGGAAAGATTATAGGACTGTCTAAAATCCCAAGAATTGTTGAGATGTATGGTAGGCGTTTGCAAGTGCAAGAAAGAATGACACAGGAGATAGCCAAAACAATTATGAATGCAGTTGAACCTGAAGGAGTTGCTGTAGTGTTAGAGGGACAGCATATGTGTATGCAAATGCGTGGAGTTGAAAAGAGAAATTCTTATGCAACTACTTCATTTATGACCGGTTGCTTCAGAGATGATGCTAGAACCAGGAAAGAATTTTTGGATATCATTGCATTGAAAAGAACTACTTGAATCAATTAGGAATTACGATACTTTGAGGTAACTTTATGAATGATTATAACATAGCTATTCTTGGAGCAGGACCAGGTGGATATGTCTCTGCGATACGAGCAGCCCAGTTAGGAAAAAAAGTAACTGTTATTGAGTCAACTCACTTAGGTGGAGTTTGCTTGAATTGGGGTTGCATCCCAACAAAAGCTCTTCTGAAAAATGCAGAAGTTTATGAGCAAATCAAAAACTCAAAAAAGTTTGGCGTTGAAGTAGGTGAAATTGAAATTAACTGGTCGAAAAATATCAAACGCTCTAGGGATGTTTCTAAAAAGTTGGCGAGAGGAATCGAATACCTGTTCAAAAAGAATAATATAGAGTGGATTAAAGCTCGAGGTAAATTGATTAACAAACACACAATCGAAACTAGAGATTCAGAAGGAAATATCGATCATATATCTGCGGACCATATTATCATTGCAACTGGTGCTAGAACAAAATATACACAAGAAATGAAACCTGACGGAAAGCAGGTTATCACATCAAAAGAAGCATTAGTTTTAAACGAACAGCCTAACAGTATTACCATCATTGGAGCTGGTGCAATCGGAGTTGAGTTTGCACATTTCTTCAATACTTTTGGAACTAAAGTTACTCTTATCGAAGCTCTACAAAACATTCTGCCTGTCGAAGATGAAGAAATTTCACAAGAGTTAGAAAGAATTTTCAAAAAGCGAAAGATTGATGTTCGGACTAATACTTTTGTAAAGAAGATTATCCAAAATGAAGCTGATGTTACCATTCATCTGCAAAACGGAGAAACCATCACTTCGGAAAAAACTCTGATTTCTGTTGGAGTACAGGGCAATGTAGAAAATATTGGACTTGAAGAAGTAGGGATTGAAATAGAAAATAGCTGGATTAAAACTGACGGATATATGAAAACAAGTATCGAAAATATCTATGCAATCGGAGATATCGCAGGTCCACCGTGGCTTGCTCACATTGCATCTGCTGAAGGAATTACAGCAATTGAACATTTAGCAGGACTGAATCCATCCAAAATGATTTACGATAATACTCCAGGTTGCACTTATTGTCATCCGGAAGTTGCTTCCGTTGGACTAACAGAAAAACAAGCTATAGAATTTGGAAAAGAAATCAAAGTCGGGAAGTTTCCATTTAGAGCGTTAGGAAAAGCTATGGCAATAGCTGAACAGGATGGATTTGTAAAGGTAATATTCGATAAGAAAACAAGAAAATTGTTGGGATGCCACATTATTGGAGTTGGTGCAACGGATTTAATTGCAGAAGCAGGATTAGCACAAAAGTTGGGTGCAACAGATGACGACATTCTAAAAACCATCCACGCACATCCGACATTATCCGAAGCGATTATGGAAGCAACTGCAGATGCACTTGGTGAAGCGATTCATTTATAAATATTGTTGAAATACATTTAGAAATTTGAAATGATTTCATTAACCAACAGTACTTACAGAAAGAATATTAAATGAAAATATTTACATATACATTAATCGGTTTTAACTCTATCGCTTTTTCAGCACATTTATCCAGAGTAGGTTTAAATGGTCTGGCAATAATATTATTGGCTATTCCATTTGTTCTATTCTATAAAAATAAAATATCTATTCAAATTGTTCAAGTTTATATGATTATTGCCGGGATTGAATGGATTCGCACAATGGTATCTTTCATAATAAAAAGAATTGAATTAAATCAACCGTGGCTCAGATTAGCTGTTATCTTAGGCTTTGTGTCAATCTTGGCGTTTGTTTCAGTATTTCTGTTGAAATACATTTCACGATTTCGTAAAGGTAGTGTGTAACTAAATGTGTTAACCCTAAACAAACAAATAAAAGAGAATAATCTAAATTCAGCTTTTACTGAATTGAAACCTCATCTGTGCAATGAGTTAAATTTTGTTTGGTTAGGAAAGCAACATTATCAACCTATTTGGGATTTGCAGAAGAAAATTCATTCTTCACGATTGGAAAACCAAATAGGAGATACTGTTTTGTTTGTCGAACATCATCCTGTTTATACATTGGGTAAAAATGGTGGTGCAGATAATATTTTAGATTCAGCACCAAAAGATGCTGAAATCATACAAATTGACCGAGGAGGTGATGTTACCTATCACGGTCCTGGGCAGTTAGTTGGATATCCAATTATTCATCTAAAACAAAGAGAAATTGGCGTAGCAGATTTTGTGAAATCCACAGAAAATGTGATAATCCAAACTCTCACAAATTTGGGAATTCAATCAACTGTAAAAGAGGGTTTGCCAGGTGTTTGGGTGGGTGAGGATAAAATTGGTGCAATTGGGTATCGCCTGTCGCAGTGGGTATCAATGCATGGATTTGCACTCAATTTAAATCCGAATATGAAGTATTTTAAAGGAATAATTCCTTGTGGTAATTTTGGATATGGGGTAACATCCATAAAACACCAAATTGAGACAAAAATTACGCTTAAAACACTAGCTGCAATGATGGAAAAGTCGTTTATTGATGTATTCAACTATATGAAGAGGAAATTATGAAGAAATTTACAAGTGGAAACCCGAAAACTAAATCAGATTGCTTTGTGAGTTATACTCCACAAAAATCTGGTGGTTTGGATATTTCCATTCAATCAAAAACCGAAATATTACACGGGAAGAAACTCAATGAAGTTGTGCAGAGTACATTATTAGATTTGCAAATTGAACACGGGAAATTTGAGATTGTAGATAATGGTGCACAATATTTTGTTTTGATGGCAAGAATTGAAGCAACAGTAAAGTTTGCACATACTGATTTGACCTTCGAATCACTTCCGGAAATGAAAGAACATTGCAACTATGCATCATCACGAGATAAATTCCGAAGAAGTAGATTATATTTGCCGGGCTCACAACCTAAATTGATGATGAATGCGGGAATTCATAAGCCTGATGCTGTTATTTTGGATCTAGAGGATTCAGTAGCACCTTCAGAAAAAATGTCTGCTCGTTTTATAGTGCGAAATGCACTCCGAACACTCGATTTTTTCGGTGCGGAGCGAATGGTGCGAATCAATCAAGGTGAATTGGGAATGCAAGATATTGAAGCCATTGTTCCTCACGATGTGCATTTGATTTTAATTCCAAAAGTGGAAACAGCAGAAGAACTCCAAAAGTTTGATGCTAAAATCACAGAAGTAATGAAAAGTTGTGGACGAACTGAACCGGTATTTATTATGCCCATTTTAGAATCTGCACTTGGAATTTTGAACGCTCTTTCTATTGCACAAGCGAGTAAAAATAATGTAGCATTAGCCATTGGGCTTGAAGATTACACTGCAGATATCGGTACGCAACGAACAAACGACGGTAGTGAATCTTTCTTTGCTCGGTCAATGTTGGTAAATGCTGCAAGAGCAACAGGATTACAACCGATTGACACAGTCTTCTCTGATGTGAATGCTGAAGACGGTTTACGCGCATCTGTGCAAGAAGCAAAATCACTTGGATTTGATGGTAAAGGATGTATTCATCCACGGCAAATCGGACCGATTAACGAAGAATTTGCACCTTCAATTTCTGAAGTCGAAAAAGCAAAGAAAATTGTTTTAGCGTTTGACGATGCACAAGCAAAAGGTTTGGGTGTGGTATCTCTTGGTTCAAAAATGATTGATCCACCCGTTGTAAAACGAGCAATTCATTCAGTCAATTTAGCAATTGCTACAGGGATGTTGGATAGGAGTTGGAAAAAAAACCGCTAATTTCACTAATTACACGAAAGTGAAAAAATGGAATTAATACATAAGGATTTAGCATACAAAGTAATTGGTTGTGCTATGGAAGTTCACAAAACTCTTGGTGTTGGTTTTGTTGAATCTGTGTATGAAAGAGCATTAATAGAAGAATTTGAAACAGCAAATATTCAATATGAATCACAAAAGCCATTCCAAGTGAATTACAAAGGAAAAGAAATCAAAGAATTCTATTGCGATTTGGTTGTTGAAAGTAAAATTGTGGTTGAACTCAAAGCAATTAAACAATTGGGTAATATTGAAAAAGCACAGGTTATAAACTACCTTAAAGTCACAGGTTTACAACTTGGTCTATTGATTAATTTTGGTGAAGAATCATTAGAATATAAGAGAATTGTTTTAACAAATAATTAGTGAAATTCGCGTAATTCGCGGTTAAAGGAGAAATAATGGGACAAAAATTAGAGTTAGTTAAAAATGTAGCGGGACGAATGGTTCCTACTGAGGTTAATGGACAAGAAACAATACCATTTAAAGGGGTTGGAAAACATTCACCTACCGGTAATAAGGCAACACCACCAATCAGTTCGTGCAATGATTATCCATTAAACGGAAATAAGGTTGTTGACTCACTACAAGTTGCATTAGAAAAGTGTGGACTCAAAGATGGAATGACAATTT
>CAZSJY010000049.1:0-14450 GCA_964607375.1 uncultured bacterium | reverse complement strand
TAAAATACTTTTAAATTACAAATCTGTAAACAAGGTCTATCCAAGTGTCAATAATATCGTTTTACTTGTTTTGATAATTGTCTGAAATATATGCATATTTATCATATTGAAATGAGATTAATTCCCAAACATATAATACTAATTTTGATCATTTACACATTTGTATCAGCACTATTTGCTCAAGATACTCCAGTTGCAAATGATGATTTCTATTCTATAAATGAAGATGAAGTACTTCAAATTGTAGCCCCTGGAATCCTTGAAAATGATGAAGATGATAATCCATTAATTGCAGAACTCGTCCAATCTGTAACCTTAGGTACACTTAATCTAGATGAAAATGGAGCTTTCATCTACACTCCTTATGGAAATGTTAATGGAGTTGATGTTTATACTTATTGGGCTTTTGACGGCTCTGAATACTCTAATATCGCATCTGTTACGCTTACAATTAATCCGGTTAATGATATTCCTCAAGTTTTAGACGAAATTATTGATGTTGATGAAGATTCTTCTGTGGAAATAGTGTTAAATGGAACAGATTTGGATGAAGATGATTTAACTTTTGAACTGACATCTTTTCCAATAAATGGAACTTATGTTGACGATATTTACATACCGAATACTAACTTCAACGGTACTGATTCATTTTCTTATCGTGCTTTTGATGGGATAACATATTCAATTGAAGCATCAGTAACTGTTAATGTAATTCCGGTTAACGATCCACCAGAAGTTGAAGGTGAAACATTTTTGTTAAACGAAGATGAAACACTTGAGGTTAGTGAACCTGGGCTTTTAGAAAATGACTCAGATATTGATGGAGATATGTTAATTGTTCAATTAAGTACTGATGTTGAAAATGGGGAGTTAATTCTAAATAATAATGGTTCGTTTACTTATAATCCAAATTCTAATTACAATGGCACAGATGAGTTCAAGTATAAAGTTTTTGATGGACAGGTTCAATCACAAGATATTATTGTGGAATTAATTATTTCTCCAGTGGATGACTCTCCCTTATCCAATCCGGATTCATATTCAATGAATGAGGACGAAGTTTTTAATGTTGAATCTCCAGGAGTGTTATCTAACGATTTGGATGTAGATGGAGATAATCTGTCTGCAGAAGTAGTTGGTGATGTTTCATTCGGGTTGTTAAGTTTTAATAATAACGGGTCATTCAATTATATACCTAATGAAAATTTCTTTGGAGTTGATAATTTTACATATCAGACTTACGATGGTGGCTTGTACTCTCAGGAAACTCAAGTAACAATTTTGGTTAACTCGATTAATGATCCTCCGATTGTAAATGATCTTCTTTTAGAAATGTATGAAGATTCAATGATTGAAATACAATTCGTTGGTTCAGATGTAGAAAATGATGATTTAGATTATTCTGTACAAGAAGCTCCACAAAATGGTGAAGTGTATGACAATTATTACTATCCCAATGAGAATTTTAATGGAATTGATAGTTTTACATATCGAGCATTTGATGGAGCAGAATTTTCAAATATAGCTCAAGTAATTATTACAATTTTAGCTGTAAATGATACCCCAATTAGTCAAAGCGATAATTATGAAGTTTATGAAGATGAAATTCTAGAGATTTCAGAAAATGGGGTTTTGGATAACGATTCAGATCCAGATATGCAGAATTTGTCTGCGACTTTAATACAAACTTCTCAAAATGGGGAATTGAATCTGCTGGCTGATGGAACATTTACATATACTCCAAATTCTGATTATAACGGAGAAGATAGTTTCTCATATTCAGCCACTGATGGTGATCTGTATTCTGATGTAACTACCGTTACTATAACTGTAATTCCTGTTAACGATTCACCTGAGTTTGTTAATTTACCAAATGAAATTTCTTTTCTTGAAGACAGTATTGAGATAATAAATTTCACTGAATTTGTTAATGATATCGATGGTGATCAACTAGAACTAAGCGTTCAAGGTTCAGAAAATGTAACACCTTCTGTAGATAATTTAACTGTTTCTTTTAGTCCTGAAACCAATTGGTATGGGTCTGAAATTCTCATCCTCACTTTGTCAGATAACCAAGGAAGAGATTCAATTTCTGAAGAGATTATTTTAACTTTAATTCCAGTCAACGATGCACCAATAGCCAATAATAATATTTACAACATTGATGAAGATTCTACTATTGAGATAATACTAACCGGTGAGGATTCAATTGAATTGGACAATTTGACTTTTACAATTGAATCAAGTCCACTTAATGGTATTTTGGAAGGAAATCCTCCTAATATTGTATATTTACCAAATCTTAATTTTAATGGTTCAGACTCTTTTACATTTTCCGTAACTGATGATGGATACACTGATGGAAATTACGATCCACAAACAAGCGAAAATGCTACAATTGAAATTATGGTTAATCCAATTAATGATCCTCCAACTTTTTCATTAAGTGGAAATATCGAGATTGATGAAGATTTTGCTAATACTCAACAAGTAATTGTTACTCCTGATCCTGTCCCTGATGATGAGAGTGTAACTGAGAATGTAATATATTCAATCACTCCTACAGAAATCCAATTTGC
This sequence comes from uncultured bacterium, assembly GCA_964607375.1. Lineage (GTDB taxonomy): Bacteria > Fidelibacterota > Marinisomatia > SCGC-AAA003-L08 > JACNLC01 > JACNLC01. The sequence goes on along the minus strand of CAZSJY010000049.1, from coordinate 11,871 downwards.
ACATTTGGTGTTTGACCCATCAACAGGTAATGTCGGAGTTAATCCAATTGAAAATGGTAATGGATTTCAAGAGTTTACAATAACTGCTGATGATGGTACTGATATAGTAGAAAACTCATTTACGGTTACTATTAATCCTGTTAATGATCCCCCTAAAATTGATCAAATTTCTTTTGAAGATATGGGAAACTCCATCAAAGAAGATACAATAAATGCAATAGTAACTATAGATTATAGCGATATCGATTCCGATACAATTCTAAACGAATATCCTTTCTCACTGGACGATTTAACCTGGGATTTTCAGTATAATTCGGAAATTGAACATTTGTGGTTTACTCCATTAACTGATAGTTTTGAAATTGATTCCTTATTGTCCAATTGGAATGGACTCGATAGCATAATAATTTCCTGCTCAGATGATCACAATTCAACTGATACGGAAACTTTTGTTTTTCAGGTACAACAGGTAAATGATACTCCAATAGAATTTAGTTTAAATGAAAATTTGCACGATTTTGAATTAGACTCTACAGTCTTCTTCGAAAAAGTAAATTCTGAATTTATATTTCGATTACCTTTGAGAGAAGAACCTCAAGTGCATCAAAGTCCCGAAAAGTTACTTTTTGTATGGCAGAGAAGCTCAGATATCGATGTTAATCCAACTGTAAATCTTGATGAAACCTTTGAATTGTTCTACAGAATAGAGTGGTTTAGTAACGAAGACGAGTTTGTAATTGTTCTTAAGGATTCTATTCCTGATGTATTATTTACCGATACAGATTTTTGCAACGAACACTTAGAAGGAAATGAAGTCTGTGAAAATTCAATATTCTCCGATACATTAAATGCATTCTGGGCTATAAACTTGGCCGAATATTTTCCAGCTTATAATGGCTCAGAATACGACAAGCCAGATACAAATCTAACTATTGATTTGTCAGGTAATAAAGATTATTACTGGAGAGCAGTTGCACAAAATTATGAAAAAGATATTTTCGGAGGTGATCCATTTCAGTTTAGTTTAACTTCAGATAAGATATTGTATGACTTAGAACTTCCAAATGGTGAATTTTATATCCATCAAAACGAATTGGTTGCTGAATATTTCGATTTATACATTGAGTCTTCCGAAAATATTGCTATTCATAATGATTTTGATGATCAAATTGAAGTTTGGGTAAATACTAGCAACTATCCGCAACATTATTCACTTGAACCAGTAGCTGATAGCATTTATCATATTGCAAGCTCGTTTATTGATACAGGATTGATAACACTCATATTCCAAGGTAGAGATAGTGTCCAGAACTATGGAAGGTCAATTGATTCAGTTTACTATAATATTGTTGATCCTAGGCAAAATTCTACACTTCGATCTCCATCAGGTATTGCTGAATTATCTATTGACCAAAACTCCACCTTTAATGAATCTGGAATTCTCGTTACTGAGGAATTTGAAACTCAGTCTTTAGGTAGAAACGACCTATATCAAGTAGTATCTTCTGTAACATTTTATCCCCAAACACTGGAGTTTAACAAACCAGCATTACTATCATTTGACTTAACTAATATTGTTGATGTTGAAAATAATCCAATTTGGAAATATCAAATCATGAAATATGAAGTTGATACTTGGAAAAATATTCCCACAGAAAGCAGATCAAGTACCGAAATTATTAGCAAAATTGACCGTTTAGGGAAGTATTCTGTGTTTTTAGATGAAACTATAAGTGAACCTATTCCAAGTCAATATTCCTTAATTACTATTTATCCAAATCCAGCTAATGCATCAACAATAATTAAATACAGTATTCCAAATGATGATAGGGTTAATCTGACAATTTATGATATACTTGGAAGAAATATCTTAATATTGGTTGATGAAATCCAATCAGGAGGATACTACGAACTGAATTGGAATTTTACCAACTCAAATAATGTTGAGCTTGTTTCTGGTGTTTATTTTTTAAGATTGTCAACCAAGAACTTTTCTGAAACGAGTAAAATAGTAATTCTAAAATGAAGAAGTTAATTCTTTTAATACTAACAATTATGTTTTTTTCCTGTGAATATTTCTCAGAACAAGAAGATATCAATTATAGATTTTATATTAATTCAGGATGGTTTCAGTTCGAGCAAGGGAATTACAGTGAAGCTAAGACCTATTTTTATGATGCTGTTGATTTGTTTGAAGGTAATAATTCTGAAAATATTACAGAAGCCTATTTAGGTTTGGGTTGGTCTAATATATATTATGCCAATAACTTGCCAGGTAATACTAATTTTGAGTTACGAGAAGAATGCCGAATTGATGCTGAAATAAACTTTGGTGATGCACTGAATATTTATTCAGAAGAAGATATTGCTCAAGAAATTTATTATGATGCTTTGTTCGGGGAAATTGTTATGTTAAGTTATCATGCAATAAAATCAGAAGTAGTTTTTTTTAATAATCCTGCTGATTCTGCATTTTGGAATAAAATGATAACAAATTCAGAACTTGTGTTGAGCAAATCAGAAGAATTGCTTTTAATTGATTCTGAATACAATTTTTCTCACGATGAAAATATTGATGTTACTAATATCCTTATTCTTCGTGCACAAACTTATGTGAGATTACATGATGTTGATTCTGCTTGGATTGAAGTAAATGAAATTTCTGTTTTACCAAATGAATGTTCAGGTGAAGATCGAAACATTTATGAATGCTTGGATTTACTCCATGATTGGTAATATTCGAAGGAAAACTCGTTTAGTAAATATAGGGAATGTCCAACTTGGAGGGGACAATCCAATCCGAGTTCAATCAATGACCACAACCGATACGATGGATACGATTGCTACCGTTGAGCAAAGCATCAGATTGATTAAAGCCGGTTCTGAGTATGTCAGAATTACTACACCAAGTAGAAAAGAAGCTGAAAATTTAGCAAAAATCAAAGAGGAGATTACAAAGCGTGGTTACAATACACCAATAATTGCAGATGTCCATTATACTCCAAAAGTAGCAGAAATTGCTGCTCAAATTGTAGAAAAAGTCAGAATCAATCCAGGTAACTATTCAGATAAAAATACTGACAAAAAGAAGTATTCAGAATCTGAATATCAATCTGAGCTTCATCGAATCAACGAACGACTAACTCCGCTCATCGAAACCTGCAAAAAACATCAAACTGCAATGAGGATAGGAGTTAATCACGGTTCGCTATCTAATCGCATTATGTCTTGTTATGGCGATACACCTAAAGGAATGGTTGAGTCAGCAATGGAGTTTGTTAAAATTTGCCATTACTTGGATTATCACGACATTGTCTTGTCAATGAAAGCTAGTAATCCTTTAATAATGATTGATGCAAATAGGTTGTTAACAAAAGTGATGGATGAACAAAAAATGGACTATCCAATCCATCTAGGAGTGACTGAAGCCGGTGAGGGAGAAGATGCTCGTATAAAATCGACTATTGGAATTGGCACTCTTTTAAATGAAGGGATTGGTGATACAATCCGAGTTTCCCTAACTGAAGAACCAGAAGCAGAAATCCCAGTTGCACGAAAAATTATTGAAAGTACTAATCCAACTCAATCTCAACACAATGTAGTACCACAAGAGAATAATTTGACTGAAGTTGCGAAGACAAAACTAATAAGTGATGTTCCAATTGTAGTTGCTGATTTCAGAGAAACAAAACTCAATTTATCCGGTATGCACCAAATTGGATATGAGTATAGTCACGAAACAAAAAAATTCAGAAAAAGGGATATAGCAGTTGATTGGGTGTATTTGGGCTCACGAGAACCTTTTGCCAATATTCCGAATAACTTGAATCTTCTTTATGATTTCGATTATTGGAGAAATATTGACAACAAATCAAATTGTTCTCCGTTATTAAATTGGAATGAATTTGAATATAATATCAATTCCAATTTCACTAAATTTGTTAAAGTAGGGTTATCCGAAGCTGATATAGATACATTGAAATTATCCAAGAATACTGTGTTGGTTATTGATGTGAACAAAGAAAAAAAACAAGAAATTGTTGATTTCACACAAAATATTTGTGAATTTAATATTGAAATTCCAATAGTCTTGTTTGGAGAGTATAATGGTCTAAATGAAGAACAACTTATTATAAAGAATTCTTTGGATTTTGGAAGCTTACTAATTGACAATATTGGAAATGGAATTTGGATAAAACCATCGAATCGTAAATCCATAAATACAGCGTTTGGAATTCTACAAGCAACTCGAAAGAGAATTACTAAAACCGAATATATTTCTTGTCCATCTTGTGGCCGGACTTTATTTAACATCCAAAAAGTATCTAAAGAAATCAGAAATAGAACTTCTCATCTTAAAGGACTCAAAATTGGGATTATTGGATGCATAGTAAATGGAATAGGTGAAATGGCAGATGCTGACTATGGTTATGTGGGCACCGGTAACAACCGAATATCGCTTTATAGAGGACATTCCGTAGTAAAAAAGAATATCCCATCAGATGAAGCTGTAAATTCACTCATTGAACTTATTCGCTGTGATGGCAAGTGGATTGATATATAACAGAAAGCAGATGATAAATTCGTGATTTAAATAATTGATCTAATTAGTCCAAAACAACAGTAAGAGAAAGGGAGGAACGCTAATGTTCGCCAAAGTTTTATCGAGTGCAGTTCTTGGAGTTGATGCTTATACTGTAAAAGTTGAAGCACATCTGGAAAATTGTTATCCAGCACGATTCTTTACTGTAGGTTTACCCGAAGGTGCTGTTAAAGAGAGTAAAGAACGGGTTTTGGCTGCTATGAAAAACTCTGGATTTCGTATTCCGAGTAAACGAATTACAATTAATCTTGCCCCTGCTGATATCCGTAAAGAAGGTTCAGCTTTTGATTTACCAATCGCTATCGGAATTTTATCAGCACTCGGGTATGTGAACGAAAAATATCTCGACAAAATTATGTTAGTTGGAGAATTGAGTTTAGATGGATTTCTTCGACCTGTTAAGGGGATTTTCCCGATTTGCTTAAACGCAAAGAAAAACGGAACCAAAGCTATTATCCTGCCTATTCAGAATACAAAGGAGGCATCATTTGTTGAGGGAATTCGAATCGCTGGAGCCAAAACTCTCAAAGATGTTGCAGATATTTTGAATGACGAAAAAGATATTGAACCGGTTGCAAAAGAGGATTTATCCTCAATTACATCAATGCAGGATTACACTCAAGATTTTTCTGATGTTAAAGGACAAGAACAAGTTAAACGAGCACTTGAAGTTGCAGCAGCAGGTGGACACAATATTCTTTTGATTGGACCTCCCGGGAGTGGGAAATCGATGTTGGCGAAAAGACTTCCAACCATCTTGCCTAAAATGACAGTTGATGAAGCTTTGGAAACTTCCAAAATCCACTCGGTTACCGGATTAATCAATACAGAAGACGGAATTGTATCGACTAGACCTTTTAGAAATCCACATCATACAATTAGCGATATTGGATTAGTAGGCGGTGGACCTGTCCCAAAACCTGGTGAAGTTAGCTTATCACACAACGGAGTGTTATTTTTGGATGAACTTCCTGAATTCAAAAAAAGTGCGTTGGAGGTGATGCGTCAACCATTAGAAAATGGGGAAGTGACTATTTCTCGTGCGAAAATTTCATTAACCTATCCATCTAATTTTATGTTGGTTGCCGCGATGAATCCCTGTCCGTGTGGATTTTTCACAGATTCGAGAAATGACTGCACTTGTACGGGTATGTCAATCCAAAAGTATTTAAGTAGAATTTCGGGACCATTATTGGATAGAATCGATATACATATTGATGTCCCCGCAGTTCCATTTGAGGAATTATCTAAAAAGGAAAAAAGTGAAAATTCGAAAACTATCCGCAAACGAGTTCAGCGAACTAGGGAAGTCCAAACGAAACGATTTTCGAAAGATCCAAATATTCACAGTAATGCAAATATGGAGAAGAAAGGAATTGAGCAATATTGTCAGATAGATTCAGAGGGTAAAGCACTAATCAAGCAAGCAATGGAGCATTTGGGACTCTCCGCTCGTGCTTATGATAGAATCTTAAAAGTATCACGCACAATTGCTGATTTGGAGGGAAAATCTGAAATCACATCTGTCCATTTGAGTGAAGCAATCCAATATCGCAGTTTGGATAGAGATATCTGGCAGAAATAAATTACACAATCCTTTAGCATAAGGATTTAGTGGTTTACAGAGGTAGATTGGTGTTGAAGAACTGGATAATTCAACTCTGTAACAATTGTTAATTCTTTAAGAGTTTTACGATAAAATAAGATAGTTAAATATAGAGAGAAAAATGAAATTATACATTCAAGCAATAAATGAGACAGCAAGAGAATATTACGAAAATCACGGTCATTTTCACTATGGAGATGCCGGATTAGATTTGTATGTGTTAGAAGATGTAACTTACGAACAAGGTGAAACAAAACCACTAAAACTGGGGATAATCTGCGAACCGGAAGATAACAGAGCTTATTATCTTTTTCCTCGTTCGAGTATATCAAAAACTCCATTGCGTATGTCAAATTCAATCGGACTAATTGACGGAGGATACCGTGGTGAAATAATGGCGATGTGTGATAATATCAAATCAGAGACTTATGTTGCAAAAAAAGGACAAAGACTCTTCCAACTCGTATCTGCAGATAGTTCTCCAATCTCTTATGAATTAGTTGAAACACTTTCGGAAACATCTAGAGGTACAGGTGGTTTTGGAAGCACAGGGGAGTAGATCAATAGTTATCAATTTACAATAAATGTGAGGACAATGCTATGGGAAGGGGAAAGAAATTAACTGTGTATTTGATTGATGGAACAGAATATGGTCCTAGAATTGGAGAAATAGGGAATTGGGTTGGTAAAGCTATTTTTTGTTCTAGGGCATCAATAAATAAACTAATTCAAAGAGATGAATTCAACAATCCAGGTATTTACTGTTTGAAAGGTGATTCAACAAATGAGATATATGAGGAGCACGTTTATATCGGAGAAGCAGAAAATATCAGGTCAAGATTGAAACAACACTTGAGTGATCGCAACAGAGATTTTAAAGAAATAGTGTTTTTTGTAAGTAAGGATGAGTTATTAACTAAAACACAAATAAAGTATTTGGAATCAAGACTAGTTCAATTAGCTATGGAAGCAAAATCAGCAAATATCGAAAATAACAATAAACCAAGTTTACCTATTTTACACGAAGCTGATATCTCAGATATGGAGTATTTTTTGGAACAAATTCGACTAATTTTACCAATAATGGGATTTAAATTCCTCATCTCTTCCACTATCACCAATAAACCAAAGGAAAATAAATACTGTAGAGTAAAATTCGCTACTTACACAATCAAGACAAAAACTTTTAATTCTACAATGATAGAAACAGATCAAGGTTACATAATCTGCAAAGATAGTGAAGCAAAGATTACATTATCTAATTCTTGAACAAAAACATATCGAATAATGCGAAAAAAATTAGTAGATAGTAAAATAATGGTAAAAAAGGGAACCAAGTTAATATTCACTGAAGATACTGTATTCAATAGTCCGAGCGCAGCATCAAATATGATATTGGGAAGAAATTCAAACGGTTTTACTGAATGGATAAATGACGAAGGTCTTACTTTTATTGAAGTACAAGAAAGAGTTAATAAGAACTGATTTACTTTGAATTTCATCACTTAAATTCCAAACAAATCAAATTTAATTACACACTCTGTCAGTATGGCAGAATTATGGTCATGGCATTAAGTTTGTTACAGTTTAATCGTCAAATTAATTTTGAAAAATAATCAATTTAAGAAAGGAAAAAAAATGAAATTAAAACCTTTAGAAGATAGAGTAGTTGTTCAGTCTGCAGAAGCAGAAGAAAAGACAGCTGGTGGAATTATTTTACCGGATACAGCAAAAGAGAAACCTCAACAGGGTAAAATCGTTGCAGTAGGTCCTGGTAAAACTAGTGATGCAGGTGCAAAGATTGACTTACAAGTCAAAGTCGGTGATGCTGTATTGTATGGTAAATATTCCGGAACTGAGATCACAATTGATGGGGAAACTTATCTTATCATGCGTGAAAGTGATATTTTCGCAATTTTATAAATAGAAGGAGATTAAATAATGGCTAAAATCATTGATTATAATATAGAAGCTCGCACAATGCTAAAATCCGGTGTTGACCAATTAGCAAATGCTGTAAAAGTTACACTCGGACCAAAAGGTAGAAATGTAATTATTGATAAAAAATTCGGTGCCCCAACTGTAACAAAAGACGGTGTTACTGTGGCAAAGGAAATTGAACTTGAAAATCCTGTAGAAAATATGGGTGCTCAAATGGTAAAAGAAGTTGCATCTAAAACTTCTGATGTTGCAGGAGACGGAACCACAACAGCAACAGTTTTGGCTCAATCAATTATTGATGAAGGATTGAAAAATGTAACTGCTGGTGCTAATCCGATGGACCTTAAACGAGGTGTTGATTTGGCAGTAAGTCAAGTTACTGGTTACCTTAAAGGAATCAGCAAAGAGATATCCAAAAAAGAAGAAATCGCTCAAGTTGGAACAATTTCCGCAAACAATGATAGTTCAATTGGAAACTTGATTGCAGATGCAATGGAAAAAGTTGGTAACGAAGGTGTTATCACTGTAGAAGAAGCTAAAGGTATGGATACATTTCTCGAAACTGTAGAAGGAATGCAATTTGACCGTGGTTATCTCTCTCCGTATTTTGTGACAAATGCAGAATCAATGGAGACACTTTTTGAAAATCCATATATTTTGATTTTTGATAAGAAAATCAGCACGATGAAAGACCTTCTTCCAATTTTGGAAAAAGTATCTCAAACAGGAAAAGCTCTTTTAATCATCGCAGAAGATATTGAAGGTGAAGCATTAGCAACATTAGTAGTGAATAAAATTCGTGGAACACTCAAAGTTGCTGCAGTAAAAGCTCCTGGATTTGGTGACAGAAGAAAAGAAATGTTACAAGACATCGCAGTATTAACCGGTGGAACGGTAATTTCTGAAGAACAAGGTTACAAACTTGAAAATGCAACTCTTGATTATCTTGGACAAGCTCGAACCGTTACAATTGATAAAGACAATTCAACTATCGTTGAAGGTGCAGGTGAAGGCGATGACATTATGGCAAGAGTGAACGAAATTAAAGTTCAAATCGAAAAAAGTACATCAGATTATGACAAAGAAAAACTGCAAGAACGATTAGCTAAATTGTCAGGTGGTGTTGCTGTATTGAATATCGGTGCTGCTACAGAAGTTGAAATGAAAGAAAAGAAAGCTCGAGTTGAAGATGCTTTGCATGCAACAAGAGCAGCAGTTCAGGAAGGTATCGTTCCTGGTGGTGGAGTTGCTTTACTTAGAGCAAGTAAGGAAATTGATACAAAAGTTACAAAAGAAGCTGATATTGTTTTAGGTATTGAAATTGTTAAAAAAGCTCTTGAAGCACCAGCAAGACAAATAATAACAAATTCAGGTCTTGAAGCTCCTGTTATCATTGCTAAAATTATGGATGGTAAAGATAATGATGGTTTTGATGCTCAAAGTGAAAGATATACTGATATGATTAAATCAGGTATAATTGATCCAACATTGGTAACACGAACTGCAATTGAAAATGCATCAAGTGTTGCTGGACTAATGTTAACGACTGAAGCTGTGGTTTCAGACAAACCTGAAGAAGAAAAAGCACCTGCAATGCCTGGTGGAGATATGGGCGGTATGGGTGGAATGGGTGGTATGTACTAAACCACACTCCATTTACATGTTTCATAAAAGGGCTGGCTTCTAATTTGGAGTTAGCCCTTTTTTCTAAAGTCGTTTAATAAATTAACAGTTTCCATTTTTCAGTAGATTTCTATTAAATTCCACTCACAAAAGATGGAGTAATCTAGTGAAATCAATAAATCCTGCTACTAATGACTTAATAAAGGAATATACTGAATATTCTTTCCAGAAAGTCGAGACAATTATTGATGAAGTAAATTCAGAATTTTATAGATGGCGAAAGACATCATTCTCAGAACGCTCGAATTTAATGCACAAAGTTGCAGATAAACTACGAGAGGATGTTGAAGAGTTTTCAAAACTAATAACGCTAGAAATGGGAAAGCCAATCAAAGAATCCCGTGCAGAAGTTGAAAAATGTGCGTGGGTAAGTGATTACTATGCAGAAAATGCTGATACATTTCTTGAAAACGAAATTATTGAAACCGATGCAAGTAAAAGTTATATTGCCTACGACCCTATTGGAGTAGTCTTTGCTATAATGCCGTGGAATTTTCCATTTTGGCAGGTATTTCGTTTTTTGGTTCCTACTTTAACGGCAGGAAATACTGCACTTTTAAAACACGCTTCAAATGTATCTGGTTGTGCGTTGGCAGTTGAGAAAATACTCCAAGATGTTGGGTTTCCTAAAAATGTGTTTCGCACTTTACTCATCCAATCAAATGTTGTTGAAAATGTCATTATTGACAAACGAATAGTCGCTGTAACTCTTACCGGTAGTGAACTTGCTGGAAGTAGTGTTGCAGAAGTTGCTGGGAAATCACTAAAAAAGGTAGTTTTGGAATTGGGTGGATCAGATCCATTTATTGTTCTAGATGATGCAGATATAAACAATTGTGTTGATACTGCGATAACTGCAAGGTTTATGAATGCTGGACAAAGTTGTATAGCAGCAAAACGGTTTATAGTTCTAAAATCTCGAACCGATGAGTTTACCACAAAAATTGTTCAAAAAGTTAAATCTTTAATTTTGGGAAATCCAATAGAAGAAACTACACAAGTTGGGCCATTAGCTAAAATTCAATTTATTGATGAGATTCATAATCAGGTCGTTAATTCTGTAGATTTAGGTGCCAAACTGTTGATAGGTGGTGAACTTCCAATAGGTAAGGGAAACTATTATCCTCCTACAGTTTTGTCCGATGTGAAAAGTGGAATGCCAGTTTTTAAAGAGGAAACTTTCGGCCCGGTACTTTCTATTATTTCTGTGAATGATGTCGATGAGGCTATTCGTGTTGCAAATGATTCTGAGTTTGGTTTGGGGGCAAGTATTTGGACGAATAATTTGAAAAAAGCCGAACCAATTGCAAGAAAAATTGAAAGTGGTTCTGTATTTGTAAATGGAATGGTAAAATCTGACCCAAGACTTCCATTTGGTGGAGTGAAAAAATCAGGATTTGGAAGAGAATTATTTTATCTTGGAATCAGAGAATTTGTAAATGTTAAGACAATTTGGATTAAATAAAGGATGATTATGGAAAATATTATTTATCAACCAATCGGTAAAATTCACTCACCTTTCAAAACGAAAAAAGATACTCCAATCCAACCATTAACGGATGATGGAAATCCAGGAGTTGTAGAAATTTATACAGAGTATTCTGAAGGACTGGAGGATTTATCAGGTTTTAGTCATTTATATTTAATCTATCATTTTCATTTATCACGAAAACATAAGTTGAAAGTCATCCCATTTTTGGATGATACTGAAAGGGGTGTGTTCTCAACAAGAGCACCATCACGACCGAACTCAATCGGTTTATCGCTTGTTGAACTTGACAAAATAGTTGACAATAAATTACATATCAAAAGTTTGGATATTATTGATGGAACTCCATTAATCGATATCAAACCGTACGTGAATGAATTCGAGAAAGTTGAGAATTGTAAAATTGGTTGGCTTAAAGATAAAGCAATTGATTTCATTGATACAAAATCTGATACAAGATTTTAATCCGAGTTTCAAAATTCAGTAAGCACTTAATTATAGTATTTTAAGGAAGATTGATTTTAATATTTCACTAACCACTGCTAAAAG
>CAZSJY010000048.1:0-14531 GCA_964607375.1 uncultured bacterium | reverse complement strand
TTCAGAAAAAGATATACTTGATTTTGAGATCGGGTAACACGCGTTGCCAACCCCCAATCAACCTGACGTGAAAAGCGTGGTGCATAAATAATGGTTTGTGGTTTTATGAACGAAAATTTGAAAACCCTGTGGAATAGCAGAACCAAATCTTCGATTTATTCCACTTGCCAGGCGGACGGTAATTGATAATTAGGAATTATCAATTAAGAATTACGAATAGGAAATTTCTAATTCCCCCGCCTGAAAAGCATTGGCGGGCAGGCAATTATTAATTCGTAATTAAAGTTGCAGGTGGAGTGAAGATTATTCTACTGTTCGTCTATCAATTACTTTAAAGACTTTTTCACCAGGTTTTACCATTCTAAACTTTTCTCGAGCAATTTGAATAATATAGTCATCATCTGTGGTTAACTTGGTGTATTCACTTTTTAGTGTTACTGCCTGATTTTTCATATATCTGATTTCAGCAATTAGTGCCTTTTCTGTCTTCTTTAAAGAAAAATAATCGATTAATCCAAGATCACTAAACATTAAAATCAATACCCCAACAATAAGAATAGTTAGAATTAGTTTATAGTTTTTGTTTCCGGTTTTACGGGATTGATATTTTCTTTTTTTCTTCACCCTAAGAATTCTTTATCAGAAAATACTGCTTTACTGCCAAGTGCTTCTTCAATTCGAAGAAGCTGGTTATATTTCGCAATTCTGTCCGTCCGTGATGCCGAACCTGTTTTAATTTGACCGACACCAACAGCAACGGTGAAATCTGCAATGGTTGTATCTTCAGTTTCACCAGACCTATGAGAAACAACAGCTCCAAATCCATTTTCTCGTGCTAATTTGATTGTATCTAGAGTTTCAGTAACTGTACCAATTTGATTTAGTTTTATCAGAATTGCATTCATAGTCTTTTCATCTATAGCCCGTTGCAATCGTTTCGGATTTGTTACTGTCAAATCATCTCCAACAATTTGTATCTTACTTCCAAGCTTGGATTGCAATTTTTGCCAACCATTCCAGTCATCTTCTGCAAGTCCGTCTTCAATAGAAATAATCGGATATTTGGAGATTAGAGAACTGTAATACTCGATCATTTCTTCTGATGAAAGATGTCTGTTTTCAGATGCTAAATTATAATTTCTATTTTCTGAAGTATAAATTTCACTAGCTGCTACATCTAATGCAAGAAATAGTTCTCTACCAATTTTGTACCCGGTTTTCTCTGATGCTTCTAAAATTACTTCAATTGCCTCTTCGTTAGATCGCAAGTTTGGTGCGAAACCACCTTCATCGCCAACCGATGTATTTAAACCCTTTTTATTTAGTACTGATTTCAGATGATGAAAAGTTTCCACTCCCATTTGCAGAGCTTCAGAAAATGATTTTGCTCCGAGTGGGAAAATCATAAATTCTTGGATATCTACATTGTTGTCAGCGTGACTTCCACCATTCAAGATATTCATCATTGGAGCAGGCATTACAAAATCCCCCCCTAAATGCAAATATTCAAATAATGGTTTATTGGCTGATTTTGCTCCAGCGTGAATAGTTGCCATTGAAACACCTAAAATTGCATTTGCCCCTAATCGTGATTTATTATCGGTTCCATCTAGAGTAATCATTTTGTTATCAATAGCTCGGATATCGTCTGCATTCATCCCAATTACAGCTTTTGCTAATTCTGAATTTACATTATTGACGGCAGTAAGTACGCCTTTCCCAAAATAGGCTTTATTGCGGTCTCTTAACTCTACCGCTTCGTGTTCACCTGTTGATGCACCACTTGGAACAATCGCTCTACCAAAACTACCATCTTCTAATCTAATGTCAACTTCTACAGTTGGATTCCCTCGCGAATCAAAAACTTGTCTTGCAAAAACTTTTTTTATGTTACTCATATATTTCCTTCAATTTCTGAATAAATACAAACTTGCATTCCAAAAGAAAGCCCTGATGCCGTAAATTATCTTGTTTTATAAGCTAATGCTTCGGGCTAATTTATAGGTTTTATGGGAATTTCAGTAAGAAAATATCAACAATCAGACAAAAAAAAGTGGGATACATTTGTTAAACAGTCAAACAATGGTACTATTTTTCATCTAAGAGATTTTTTATGTTATCACATTGATAGAGAATTTATTGATCATTCACTAATTTTTGAAGAAAATGGAAATATCATTGCTATTTTTTCTGCAGCTGAGATTATTAATAATAACAAACGAATTTTATATTCTCACCCCGGAGCAAGTTTTGGCGGATTTGTTTTTCAAAAGCTATCTTATCAAAAAGCTGATGATATAATTAACACCTTCGGTGAATATTGTGAAAAAAACAACTTTAATGAAACATTTTTTGTACCAACTCCGAGGATTTATTATCAAGACTACTGCGAAACTTTTGAGTACGCACTTCACTGGAATAATTTTGAAACAGCAGAATACTATATTTCAAGTGCAATAAATACTTCAGGTTCACTTGATGAGACATTGCAACAAGTTCAAAAACGAAAACGACGATATATCAATAATACATTGGCAAATTCGGATTTTCGTTTTGAGTGGAATAAAAATTATGATGATTATTATCCTATCTTAATGGATAACAAAGCTAAACACGGAGTGAAACCAACTCACACTTTAGAAGAATTGCTGAAATTGGATTCTCTGTTTCCTGACAAATTTCACCTTTTGATGTTGTATTACCAAGACAAACCAATTGGCGGAACTCTAAATTTTGTTGCAAACACTAAAACAGCAGTTATTTTTTACAATATGATTGATTATCAGTTTGAATCATTGCAACCATCAGCTCTTCAAATTTATGAAACAATTAAATGGGCAAATCGATCTGGTTTTGAATTTCTTGATTTTGGTGTTTCGCAAAACCCTAAAGCGGAAAATCCACTTTCACCAAGTCCATCATTAATTCGATTTAAAGAACAATTTGGCTCTAAGGGAATGATTCGTAAAGCAATACGAAAGTCTTTTTAATTTGACTGCAATCAAACAGTTTGGAAAAGAGTCATTGGTTTACGGAATTGGATATGTATCCATTCGTGCTGTTTCATTTTTACTACTACCATTATTCACTAATATCCTCACAAAACAAGAGTTTGGAGTTTATGCACTAATTTTCACTTTCATCGCTTTTTCACAAGTATTTTACAGTTATGGTCTCGACTCAGCACTGATGAAATATTATGTCAAAAGTACTGAAGACAAACAAACAATTTGCACTACAATTTTTGCATCTATTGCTACAACAGCAATTTTGTTTTCTGCTCTATTTTGGGTTTTCGCATCTCCAATTTCTGAAATTCTACTTAAAGAATCACAACCTATTTTCTTTCGAATTGCTGCTTTAATTCTATTCTTTGATACGTTTTCGTTTAGGTCTATTATTATTATTCGTTCTAACAATCAGCCGTTTCGATATTTGTTTATCACAATGACGAATGTCATACTAACTTTTTGCATAAATTTTATTTTAGTTGCGAAATACAAAATGGGAGTAACAGGAGCATTATATGGAACCCTCTCTGCTTCAATTGTTACTTTTTTACTTGTAATTCCAACACTCTATCAAAATATAAACTTTTCTAAATTTTCAGTAGATAAACTAAAAGTCTTGCTTAGGTTTGGGCTTCCAATATTTCCTGCGATAATTTTCCAAATTATGATGGATATGTCTGACCGATATATTTTATTGTGGATGACGAATGTAGAAACCGTTGGCGTTTACAGCGCTGGTTACAAAATCGGTAGTTTAATGTTGTTTTTAGTTACAGGATTTCAACTTGGGTGGGATCCGTTTTTTCTGAAAAATGAACATAATAAAGATGCACCAAAGATGTTTGCTCGAATTGCATTATATTTTTCTGTATTCTTAATGACTGTTTGGATATTTTCTGTGTTGTTCATTGATAAATTGATACAAATTCGTATTTTTGGATTTAATCTGATTGGTGAAGAATTTTGGGAAAGTTCTCAGATTATTCCTATTGTTATGTTGGGTTACATCTTTCTAGGTTTTTACCATTTATTGATGCCCGGTATATTTTACTCTAATAAAACTAAATTATTGCCAGTATTTCGTGGGTTGGGAGCAGTTTCAAATGTTATACTTAATATTTTACTCATACCAAAATTTGGAGCAATGGGTGCTGCAATAGCCACTGCAGTTTCTTTCGGTTTAATGATAATTCCACTCTATTATAAAGTAAACAAACTATTTTACATCCCGTTTTACTGGGAACCAACTACTACATTTTTCATATTAGCAATGATGATTTATGTGTTAAACTATTTTATCAGTTTTTCAATTTTATTTTCAATTTGCATATTCCTAAGTTTTGCATTTATTGGATTTATAGTTGTTCGTAGAGTCAGATGAAAGATCCATTAATATCCATAGTAATGCCCACTTTTAACAGGGCTCACACAATAAAATATTCTATTGATAGTGTTGTTAAGCAAACTCACGAAAAGTGGGAATTGATTATTGTAGATGACGGGTCAACAGATAACACTAAAACAATTGTTGCTAATTTCAATGACAAACGAATAAAATATCATAAATTGGACAAAAACCGTGGGTGTCATTATGCTCGCAAATTTGGTGTGAGGTTATGCGTAGGGAGTTATCTTTCATTTTTAGATTCAGATGATACAATTCATGGAGATAAATTAGAAAAACAAATTTCTGTATTTCAAATAAATCCACTAATGGATGTTGTACTATGTAATTACAATGAAATTCGAGAAGAAAATATAATTCTACATAATTTGTCGCGATATACTGGAAATTGTTTGGCTGAATTACTAACTTCATCAGGACCTGTATTTCATTCTTTGCTCATCAATCGAGAGCGATTTGACGATTTAACCAAATTTATGAACAATACCTTTGACCACGAATGGGATTTTTTAATTAGGTTAGCAAAAACAGGTGCCATATTTTTTCCTGTGGATGAATATCTTGCTGACTGGATAGTTCACGAAAATTCAATCTCTGAAAATATTAATACAGAGGTTATGACTTTTCAATCTGTTGTAGAAACACACAAGTTGTTAATACAAAATACTGTTGGAAACAAAGTGTTAAGCAATCATTATCGTCGGATTGCTCGATTGTGGGAATCTGCAAATGATTTCAAAAAAGCAAGATTATTCTATATAAAAGCGTTCTCCATTTCACCATTGAATCTTAAGAATGTTATCCACTTTTTAATAACCTCGTTTGGATATCCGCAATTTATTTTCAAACTTCTAGTTACCGTTAGAAAAATACGCGAGAATTCTAGTGTGTAAAACCATCGGAATTATATTTTTAGGAGATTTTTTTACTGACGGAAGATGTATGAATATGGCGAATACTATTTTGGATTCGGGTAATAAACTTTTTGTTATTGATGCAAATCCCTCGGGAGAAAATAAATATCGTGAAGCAAACATTTTTCATATTGATTTATCATTTAAACAAAGCGGTCCGCTTCGGTATTGGAAATTTCACAAGGAAGTTATTAACAAACTACACAATCAGAAATTTGATACATTAATTTCTGGCGATTTGTTTTCCTTGGGTGCACTATCAAAGTTCAGGCATTCCACTAAAATCGTCTTTGACTCTCGTGAAATTTACTCTCAACTTGGTGCTCTTGCTAACAAACCAATTTATCAATTCTTTTGGTCACAATTTGAGAAGCATTTTATAAAAATATGTGATGCGGTTATTGTTACTACCAAAAGTGATGGAGTTTACCTTAAATCAATCTATCCCAAAATTCCAAATCCGATTGTATTAAAAAATCTACCTTCATCTAAAATGTTGGATATTCCTGGTTTTGATTTAAGAAAAAAGTTTAATATTTCTGAAAAACAAAAAATATTTTTGTATCAAGGGGTAATTCAATACGGTCGTGGATTGAAAATAATGATAGATTTGTTAGAACATTTTCCAAATTATGTTTGTGTTTTTATAGGCAATGGTGATTTTACTCAAAACATAAAAGATTATGCTTTTCAAAAAAATTGTAGCGACAGAGTATTTTTTACCGGTGCTGTTCCTTACAACAAATTACTTTCATACACAAAAAGTGCAGATATTGGTTTTTCATTGATTGAGCCTATTAGCAAAAGTTATGTTCATGCATTACCCAATAAATTATACGAATATTTTCTTGTAGGAATTCCTGTGGTAGCAAGTGATTTTCCTGAAATGAAAAAGGCTATCAATAATTATCCATCAGGTTTGGTTGTCGACCCATCTAACATCTATCAAATTGTTAAAACGACATCAAATCTTTTAAACATACCCTATAATAGAGAAGCTAACCAGAAGTTTGCCCTCGAAAACTGTGTTTGGGAAACACAAAAAACAACATTGCTGGATACTCTGTGAAGATAAAACAAGAATCTAATCCAAATATTTCTGTAGTTATCATAGGATATAATTCAGGTTCTTCACTACCAAAGTTGATAGAATCTCTTATTAATCAAACTGCAAACACAGATACTTATGAATTGATTTTTGTAGATGACGGTTCTGTAGATGACTCTGTTCAAATTTGGAAATCCGCTAAATTTCAGTGTGAAACACATATAGTCCAACATGCTGAAAATTGCGGTCGGTCAACAGCACGAAATTCCGGTATTGCCAAAGCAAGAGGAGAATTCTGCCTTTTCACAAACGCTAATATTGTCCTATCAGAAAATTGGATTAAGGGATATGTAGACTTCTTCACTAAATATCCAAATACTACTGGGGTTTGTGGATTGATCAGTTACACTAGTTCTGATAAAAAATTTGGATACTATCTAAATCGAAAAGCTAGAGGACTTCATCGATTTAGTAAAGGTGATAGTGTTCCACCAGAAAATGTACTATTTGCTAATGCATCAATTCGCAGAGATATTTTAGAAGAAGTAAATGGTTTTGATGAAAACTTTAAATCTTACGGAGGTCAAGAACTAGATTTGATGTTGCGAATTTACACTAAGTATACTAAAGTGAGATTTTGTAGCAATATATCTGTAGTTCGCGAAAATCATCCTAATTTTTTCACACACTGTAGTCGGTTAGAAGATTTTGGTAAGACAGTTTTACCTTTGTTGTTCAAAAAACACCCAAACTATTTCAAAAACAATATTCGTTGGTTGAAGTTTGCACAGGTATTAACAATATTGTTTTATTTTATTGGTAAGCTTAGCAGGAGATTCTACAGATGGCTACCTATATCAACATTTCGGTTTATACTGAGAATTTTCACAATATTGGGTTATTTGAAAAAATAAAGGTCGAAGTGCAATACTCGTCTTCAAAATCAAACTAATGTATTTTAATTCTATTCTTCTTCGTATTCTCCAGAAATCAAATCTTCCTCTGTAGCTTCTTCCCATATATCATCGTCAATATAGATTTCTTTTTCCATAGATTTTGGTGGAGTTTGTGTTTTTTGGGA
This sequence comes from uncultured bacterium, assembly GCA_964607375.1. Lineage (GTDB taxonomy): Bacteria > Fidelibacterota > Marinisomatia > SCGC-AAA003-L08 > JACNLC01 > JACNLC01. The sequence goes on along the minus strand of CAZSJY010000048.1, from coordinate 7,072 downwards.
AGCAATATTGTTAGGAATAGATGGTAATATTTTTGTTCCACTAATTGCTTTGACCATTACAGCCGGAATTAGGGTGAACAAGATAACTGCCAATGCTATTGCAATTCCATTGCTATGAAATTGAATTGCACCCTTGGGATATGCAACTTTTTCTACACCAAAATGTGAAAATATCGCTAAGCTTACTAATAAACCTGCACCGGTAAAAACAAAACTAAATGTCTTGAAATCAGGTTCATCTTCCATCAGCAATGAGTATCCAATCCAAAATATTAAACTACTCAATAAAATGCTAATAGCAATTGTAAACTCATTTTGTGATAGTAAAATCAAAAATCCTAATAATCCTATTCCTAAAATTATCCAATTCGCAAATTTTTGTGTATTTATATCCATTGGTGCTCCGATTGCTTCTAAAATTACTGTCTGACTACCTTTCAAATTTCTTACAAGAATTAAAAAATACCAAGGTTAATCTTCTGTTTCTGAAGATGTTTCTATTTAGTCTAAAATTCATATAAAGTATGTATAGGTCTGATTATATTTTTCAAAATTGTTTATAATATTTAGTATCTTCTAATTATTGTAAATTTAGGGGTAATTTCTATATATCATTTTAATAATTAGGGAAGTAAATGCGTAAAAAAGTAATTCTCATTACAGGTGCTAATGGCGAAATTGGCCACGGTCTAATAACCACATTTCATAATGAAAATACAGCTAATGTTATTGGTTTGGATTTACATCCAATCGATAAGCACATTAGTAAATATTTACAAGAAAATATTGTTGGCAATATTCTAGATAAAAATTTACTAGAACAACTTAATAGTGAGTACGAAATCCGTGAAATTTATCACCTTGCCGCTTTGTTGAGTACTCGCGCAGAATTCTCACCGCAAATGGCTCACGAAGTAAATGTTGGTGGTACATTAAATCTATTAAATCTTGCGGTTGAGCAATCCAAAACTCAAGGGAAACCAGTAAAATTCTTTTTCCCAAGCTCGATTGCGGTTTATGGAATGTGTTCTCTTGAAAATAAAAATAAATCCGGTAAAATTTCTGAAAATGAGTTTTGCACACCAGAAACAATGTACGGATGCAACAAACTCTATTGCGAAAATCTTGGAGTTTACTATGCAAATTTCTATCAACGACTTGCAGATGATTACAAACCCGGATTAGTAGATTTCAGATCAATTCGGTTCCCTGGAATTATTAGTGCTACAACATTACCAACAGGAGGTACAAGCGACTTTGCACCTGAAATGATTCATTTTGCAGTTCAATCTAAACATCATGATTGTTTTGTTCGTGAAGATACTACTATTCCATTTATGACGATGCCAGATGCAATTCGTGCAATTTTATTATTAATGAAAGCACAGAATAAAACACTATCCAGACATGTTTACAATGTTACTGCATTTAATCCGAGTGCAGGAGAATTTCATCTGCAATTAAAAAATTATTTTAGCAATGCGAAAGTAGATTACAAACCAAGCATTAGACGACAGGCTATTGTAGATAGCTGGCCTTTTGATGTGAATGATTCTTTGGCAAAAAAGGATTGGGGTTGGATTCCAAACCACAACTTTAAAAAAGCATTCGATGACTATCTTATTCCTAATATTAAAAAACACTACGAAACCAAGTAGTAGAATTCGGAGAAAGTATGTACACAATAAAAAAACAATTAAAAAATCAACTGGCTGAAATCCAAAATGCAGGATTACTGAAAAGTGAACGACTTATTGAATCGCAACAAGATGCGGAAATTCAAGTTAAAGGGAAAAGTGTATTAAATTTTTGTGCTAATAATTATCTTGGATTATCAAACCATCCGGAGTTGATTCGCTCTGCACAAGATGGAATGGATAAATGGGGATTTGGTCTAAGTTCAGTTAGATTTATTTGTGGTACTCAAACTATCCACAGAGAATTGGAAACAAAAATATCAAAATTCTTAAAAACAGATGATACAATAATGTATTCTTCTTGTTATGATGCTAATGGTGGATTATTTGAAACAATACTAACTTCAGATGATGCGGTAATTTCCGATTCATTAAATCACGCATCAATAATTGATGGCGTTAGACTTTGCAAAGCTCAAAGACACCGGTATCCAAATTCTGATATGGAGGAATTGAAGAATATTCTCGAACAGACTCAAAACAAACGAAATCGACTGATAACTACTGATGGTATTTTTTCGATGGATGGTTTTGTAGCTAAACTTGATGAAATTTGTACGCTTGCAGAACGATATAATGCATTAGTTCATGTTGATGACTCTCACGCAACAGGATTTTTTGGAGAATCCGGCAGAGGTTCAATAGAATATCGCAATGTCATGGGAAAAGTTGATATAATCACATCAACACTCGGAAAAGCAATGGGTGGTGCATCTGGTGGATTTACTTCTGGACGACAGGAAATTATAGATATCCTTCGCCAACGATCAAGACCTTATTTGTTTAGTAATACTGTTGCTCCAGCAATTGTTTCTGCATCTATTAAAGTTTTGGAAATGCTTTCGGAAACAACTGAATTGAGAGATAAGTTAGAAAATAATTCAAAGTACTTTCGTAATAAAATGACTTCGTTAGGATTTGACATTAAAGATGGTGTTCATCCAATTGTACCAATAATGTTAGGAGATGCCAAACTAGCCCAAAACATTGCATCTGATATGCTTGAAAAAGGAATCTACGTTATTGGTTTTTCTTATCCTGTCGTTCCTAAAGGCGAAGCTCGAATTCGCGTTCAAATCAGTGCCGCTCATACTAAAGATCATTTAGACACAGCAATTAATGCATTTGTCGAAACGGGTAAAAAATACAAGATAGTTTAGGAAGTTATTATTGGACAGGAAGTAGGGTTATTTTATAGTTTTAACATGACTATTGAAGATATTTGTACTCTGGAATAATGTTTAGTAATCAAATTGAATTGATATAGCAGTTACAAATCCTGCAGAACCTATATTTTGGAATCCAACATCAACTGTTGTTGATGAAACAGTTAATCCCGATCCAACAGCGATCCCGGTGGAAATATCCTCCCAAAAATTGCCTGTTGTTAAGTCCCATCTATGGTCTCCAGTACTTAAACGAATTTTGAAATTGCCGTCAGGATTAAACTCAATAGCACCAATGTAATGATACTCATCTCCATTATATTTTTGAAAATCTACACTCAAAACTCCAGGAAAATGTGATGGTTTGTATGATAGTCCTATAACAAACCGTTTAGGTGGTTGCTCTACTGTTTGCTCATAAGATTTAGTTACTATCCCCAGATTCTGCGCTGCCAAACTTATCATTAATTGTCGATTAATTACACTTGTTCTAAGGCCAAAATCAGCAGACACAAGATCTGATTTGTAGTTCTCTATTTTACTACTTAGATAATTAACAGAAATTCCTAATGCGATACTATTCCAAATTGTCGTTTTATAATGTCCTTTTAAAAGGATGTCTTTTGCAGAAAAAGTAATATTAGTTTCGCCATCTTCTAATATGCCATAATTAAGTGAGAATATTTCTCCTCCAATAATTCCTGATTTTGTTTTATGAAAAAGATATACTGAATTTCCCATTATATCTGCAGGATAGAATAGAATACTTGAACCAAGACATAATTTCCCAATATTAATTGATGCAATATTTGTACATGATACTTGCGATAGTATTGAAGTGCCACCACCGGAAAGTGCAATGTCGCGAGCCGTTGAAGATTGATCTAAAATATTATATGCACTTTGAGAAAAAGCTCTTGAAATAATCGTCAATATTATAACAAAATAGATTGTTAGTGATTTGATATAACTAGTTATGTTAGTTGATTTCTTCATCTCCGCTTTCTACTTCCTCTTTTTCCCAGCGTTCCAGGGTTTTTTTGTTTTTTTTATATTTTATGTAAATCCCAAGCATTAATATAATCGGCAATAGTACAAATATATATCGTGATGCTTTTAGCAAAATAATCAAACTATAATTATCCTTTAAATAGGTTGAATATTTAATCTGAAAATCTAATTGATCATCTCCAGTAACTTGATAAAATGCTTCATTAAAATCAACTCCTAATTTCATTCTTTCTAAAATATCGCCAATAACTGTCGCACCATAGTAAAATTCCATAGCATAAACAGATGCGGCAGATTGACCATATGCAAGAGATATTTTTGATTTTTTATGAGAAGATATACTGTTTAATTTTGAAAGAGTTAAGATGTCGGATTTCCAAATTGCCTGAGAAATTTTGATTTTATGGATTATCGAAAATTCGCCTGAACTTCTCATCGCCAAACCCTCTAAAAACCATGATGGGATATATACATTTTTGTATCTGTGCATATAAACATGGTTTAATTCGTGAACAATAACATCTTTCAACCTGGAAAACGATGTCCGAGCAGCTGATGGTGATAAAACTACTATTCTATCAGGAGACCTCATTGCAATTGCAATACTCCATTCCGGTGCATGACCTCGTGTGATTTTATCAAATTCTGTTCTGGATGGTGTTATATGAACTGTAAACGGGTGTTTATCCATTGCGCCAAATTCATTTATCAAATTATTCGTTTCATCAATAATCATTTCTTCAATGAAACTTACATCCTTTATATCAGATTGATGTATTTTAAGATAACAATTTCCCAATGAAGTTGGAATGAAATCTGACAACAATATTGAAAATAGAATAATGCTGGGTACAAGGAGCTTCATAACATTGACACCGCATCAATATCAATTTGAACATAAACTCCCTTTATACTTTTCTCAAAAACATCTGTTCCTAGCGTATTGTAAATTTCATTATGTAAGGTAAATGGATTATTTCTGTTAGTTTTTATGATTGTGTGAAATCGCCATTTCCCTTGAATTTTTTCTATTGGGGCAGGAGAGGGTCCTATTAGATTGATTTTTTTAGTTTTTCTCAGATTTTCAGTAATTTGAAATGCTACCTGTTGAACAGAAGAACGATTTTTTCCACTAAATAGAATTCTAGATAATCTACTAAATGGAGGATATTGTAATTCTTGTCTGTGAGAAAGTGCGATATTGTAGAATTTTTTAATATCCAACTGAGAGGCTGTGTGAATATAAATATCATCCGGATTATAGGTTTGAACAATTGCTTTGCCGGGTTTTTTGTGCCTTCCTGCACGCCCTGCGACTTGATAAATCAACTGAAATGTTCTCTCACCTGCTCTAAAATCAGGTAAGAATAAACCTGAATCTGCATTGATAATTCCTACAAGAGTAACATTTTCAAAATCTAATCCCTTTGCAATCATTTGAGTCCCAAGAAGGATATCCACTTCTTGCTTGGCTACTTTTTCAAGGATTTTATGATGAGCTCCTCGCTTTCTTGCAGTATCTATATCCATTCTTAGTATGTTGGCTCTTGGAAAAGTATCTTGCACAATTTCTTCTACTTTTTGTGTGCCAGATCCTGAAAAATGAATTTCTTCGCTTCCACATTCACAACAACTTGTAGCAACTATTTCAGTATCGCGACAATAATGACACATCATCTGGTTGCCTGCTCTGTGGTATGTTAATGAAACTGAACATTTTTTACATTGTACTATATGTCCACAAGATTTGCATTGTTGAATTAATGAAAATCCTCTTCGATTTTTTAGTAGAATTACTTGTTCTTTTTTATCTAAACAATTTTGAATATTTTCTACAAGTTCTTTACTCAGTATCTTTGATGTTTCTGTTCCGGCAAATTCTTTTCTCATATCTACTAATGAGACTTTTGGGTAAATTGCAGTTCCATACCTTTTCGATAAATTGACAACCTGTAAGCGATCTAGCAAACCATTAAAATGAGATTCTAAGCTTGGAGTTGCACTTGTCAAAATCACTGTTATCTCGGCATTTTTGGCTCTAACTAAAGCTACATCGCGAGCATTATATCTAGGAGATGGATTCTCTTGCTTAAATGAAGATTCCTGTTCTTCATCAACTACAATTAAACCCAAATTGTCAACCGGAGCAAAAATTGCACTTCTTGCTCCTACTACCACAGAGAAATTTCCTTCCTTTAACTGTTGCCAGGTCCAACCTTTTTCTGCTTTTGTCATTCTGCTATGCCAAAGTGCGACTTTATCTCCAAAAGTATGACGGAATTTTTTAGCTACTTGTGGCGTTAAAGATATTTCTGGGACTAAAACCAAAACAGTTTTCCCTCGTTGAATTACTTGTTGAGCAAGTTTTAAGTAAACCTCAGTTTTTCCACTTCCTGTTACCCCTTTCAATAAAAATGGGGAATAATTCTGTTTGTCAAGCGACTTTCTAATTATTGTATATACATCTTGTTGATCTTTAGATAGTTTTACATCTTCTACAGTTTCTGCTGTGTAGAAATCAAAAGGATCAGTCATGCGTGTTTGTTCTTTGATATCAATAAGTCCTTTATCTTCTAATCTTTTACAAACAGAATGTGGTGAAGAACAAAATACTTTGAGAGACGAAATCGTAACAGGTTTTTGAACTTGATTTAGTGCTTCCAAAACACGAATTTGAGCTGGAGCGTTTATGCTTTTTTCAGACAAAAATGAAACTCCCATATCCGAGATTATTGCTACTCTTTCTTTTTGCGGTATATACTTTTCGTTAAAACTAAGCGGAACTGCAGTTTTTAGGACTTTACCAAGTGGTGTAATGTAGTAATGTGAAATCCATTCCAAAGTTTTCCACAATTCTTCAGAAAATGATAAATCTTCTTCGTGAATTGCAGTTATCTCTTTTGTATCACCTGAATAATCGGATTGCTTAGAACAACTTAAGACAAATCCAATTCTTTCTTGCTTTCCAAATGGAGCTCTAACGCACACTCCAGGTCGTACCTGTTTTTTGAGGTTTGTAGGTACCACATAAGAAAATGTCTTAAAACTAGAGAGTGGAAATGTTACTCGAATATACATTGCTGTAATTTACTGCAAAACAACATAAATAATGTATGATTTAGACAGATAAAAAAGTATACCGCATTGCCTCATAAATAATGTAACCGTAGAAAGGATACATGAATATGAGCAAACAAT
>CAZSJY010000047.1:0-15124 GCA_964607375.1 uncultured bacterium | reverse complement strand
TCTTTCTAACATTGATAAACACACGCCTAACCCGCAATCAACCTGACGTGAAAAGTTCGTAGCGTGGTTGCGGGTTTGGGTGGTTTTATAAAAGTAAATTTGGAAAACGGAATGGCTTGTTGTGAGAGTTTTCACTGGCGGCAATTATGTGACTTATAGACCTCCATTTAAGATTCTTAAAAGATATGTTATAGTGGTTTTTGTTAATCGCTAATATGCCGATCCACTTCACTGTTTCTTCTGAAATTTATGTATCCGCTCATAAGAATCTTGGATTTCATCAACTGCCATCTGGATTGTTAGCTCAATAGTATCGTGGATAAGTAATTCGTGTTTTTGTAGTACTGAAATCTCTAACAAGCCACTAATAATATGAGAACCGATTTCTTCCAGAGCTAAACATACTTCATCTTGCTGAAATCCCTCTCGGCTACGGATATTCGCCAAGAATTTAGCGTAATTAACGAGCGTCATTCTGTCGCCTGTTCTAACGGATGTGATTAACTGATTATAGTAGATATCCAAGTACCATTTTAAGTTTTTATGGTTCATAGCGGCATAATTGGGATATTTTTCTCTATACTCAGTCGAAGTAAGAGATTTAACAATTCTTTCAGAAACCATTGTTTGAATCAACTGCATATTTTCAGCAATTACTAAATTAGGTCGGTCAGTTGTGTATCGTTCCAGTGCAAGTGTATTACGAGTATGCCATTCGCTTGGGAGACTCTTTGAATGTTCAATAAGATAAAGTAAACGACGCTCCATTGTGTGTCGTACTTTTGGTTTCCAGTCCAAAGCTTTACGAGTATAAGAAGCATTTACATTTAATTTTTTGTCAATATACTTAACCATCCACGGACGCTCGAATGGGAGTTTACCTATTACTCTGCCAAGATAATATTTAAAATAAATTCCAACAGCCGCAACAGGAGTTGGCATCAAAAATGGTTTCATCTTTTTACCGAAGAACAATCTAGTAGAAAGTTCATATAATTCACGGTGTGATGTGGAGCCATCAGGGCTTGCGATATAAGTGTCGAGTTTTGGGAGTTCTTCTGTTTTTGCTAAGATTGTCTGCAACATTCTTCCCAAACAATTTGTATGAATATAAGGAACTGCCGACTCACCATTTCCACCTAAAATTCTGGAATCCCATTTTTTGGCGAACCAAGTTTGAAGGAAAATGTAGAGCGGTGGGTACTCGCACCAATCACTAAATACTGCAGCAAATCTCACAATAGAACACGGGAAATATTCAGAAGATTCCTTTACAAGCTTTTCACCTTCTCGTTTGGTTACAGCATAGGGATATTTTGCGTCAGGTATTGATTGTTCATTGAGAGATTCTCCATCTTTTGGGAATTCACAAATTGCAACTGAGCTTGAAAAAATAAATCGCTTTACACCAAGAAATTTTGCTTGTTCTAACATCAACCGAGTTCCCAAAACATTTGTTCGTTCATATTCTGGATGTGGTTCATTTGAGAAATTGTAATATGCTGCAAGATGAAGAATAAATTTAATTTCTCGCTCTTCTTTGATGTTCTTGATGACATTTGATAATTGTTTTTTCTCACCAACATCTACCAAAATCCATTTAATATTTTTGTGTGGAACAACTCCAACTTCTTGTTGAGAGCGTCTGGCAAATGCGTAGATTGTGTAATCTTCTTTGATGAGTTCCAAAAGATTTCGTCCAACAAAACCAGAAGCACCAGTTAAAATGATTGCAGGCAAATTACGAACCATATTTCTCCGTTTGTATGTAGCGTGAATAAAATTTCCAAATAATAATTCCCATAATACAATCTCCAATTCCTGAAAGCAGAATTACCCAATTTGAAAAAATGAATAGATAGTATGATATAAGAAAAACTGTTGCAATAAATTTAGCTGAAAATGAAACCATGAGCAGCTCTGGGAATATCTTTCCGCGAGATACTGACATTATATAAGCAACGCTCATTACAATATGAAACACTCCGCCTTGTGTTAAAAAAAAGCGTTCTGTGATGTCAAATCCAAAAAAGTGCAATAAATTTGTAGGTATAAGAATCATACAGATTCCAACGGCAAAAGAATGAAATGCAATGCACCACATTACAACAATAAGCCATCGTTTGACTTTTGAAAAATTAAGCTCCATTTTTGTGCTTTTTTTTATTTTTGAGTGTGCTCAACATTCCATTTTGAAAGTTGAGCAAGAATAGTTTTAATAATATCGTCTATTTTATTTTTTATTTCACTTGTCAATTCAATACTGGTTTTCAATGATTTCGGCTGGATACCCACCATTACCATTTCTTCAGGCTCTGTATCTCGCAATTTGGTTGCACTTATAATATCTGAAAGTCCAAGATGATGGACGGACATTTTAGTATTTATCTGAACCATAATCTCATCGTTTTTTAGAACTTCAACATATCCCGGTTGTTTACCAAAATTCACTGCATCAACTATCAACACTTTCTCTTTATTTTCGATATATGGAAGCAAATCTAGCCCAAAAGTTCCACCATCAATGATTTCGATTTTGGGAGTAAAATTATATGTTTCCACTAATGTGTTGGCAACAAAAACCCCAACACCTTCATCCTGGAGCAAGGTGTTCCCAAGCCCCAGAATGACAATGTCAGATTCGGTTTTATTATTTGCAGGACGGATTGACATTCACAATATTCGTTTTTGTGTTGTCGTGCAAGTGAATAGCACACGCCAAACACGGATCAAATGAATGAATCGTCCTTAATACTTCAAGTGGTTTATCCGGGTCAGCAATTGGATTACCTACCAATGAAGCTTCGTAAGGTCCCGGTTTGTCGTCTTGGTTTCTCGGTCCAGCATTCCAAGTTGACGGAACCACGCACTGATAGTTTTTGATTTTTCCATTTTCTATAACCACCCAATGCGAGAGCGTTCCCCTTGGAGCTTCGTGGAAACCAAATCCACTGATTTCTTCTTTTGGAAATACCGGTTGGTTGAATACAGCTAAATCACCTTTGGCAATATTAGCAATTAGTGCGTTGTAGTTTTTCTTGAGTTCTTCAAGAAGAACCAAAGTTCTAACACACCTTGCTGCGTGCCTACCAAGTGTTGAGTGAAGAATATCCACACCCAATTTTGCTCCTGCAATAGCACCGATTTTTTCTAATGCTATAGTTGCATATTTAACCGTAGGTTTATGGCCAGCTGCAAACATTCCTAACACATTTGCTAACGGACCGACCTGTGCAGGCTCACCATTAAAACTCGGAGCTTTTACCCAAGAGTATTTACCTTTTTCATCAAAATCAGAGTATTTCGGAATGGTATCTTCCTGATAAGGATGTCGTGTCCAATCACCATCATACCAAGAGTGTTTGATGCTTTCTTTGACATTATCTTCAAAGAATTTATCACCAAAACTGTTGATAGCTTTGAATTGACCAACATCTCCGTTCGGTATGTATCCACCGGGCATACCGAATTCACTACCTTTAGTATCAGTTGGGAAATCCGGTACACTCAAGTAATTCGTAACTCCTGCCCCATACGGAAGCCAATGAGCATACATCGCACCTACAGCAGCTAAATCCACAAGATAAACATTGGTTACAAAATCTTCCAACTTATCCATTAGTGTTTTGATGTGAGCTAGTTTCTCCATATTTAGGGCATTTGGACTATCCGGATCAATTGCATTTGCAACACCACCAACTGCCAGATTCTGAATATGCGGAGTTTTACTTCCTAAAATGGATACAATTTGGTTAGCAATTCTTTGATAATCAAAGGCTTCCAGATAGTGAGCTGCAGCAATGAGATTCACTTCTGGTGGAAGTTTCATAGCAGGATGTCCCCAATATCCATTTGTGAAAATACCAAGCTGACCGGAATCCACAAACTTTTTGAGTTTTGCCTGGACAGTTTTGAATTCTTCAACTCCGTTATTTTTCCACGGAGACAAACTCTGTGCAAGCTTGGATGCCGCTTTTGGGTCAGCGGAAAGTGCGGAAACCACATCTACCCAATCTAACGCTGATAGATGGTAAAAATGCACTATATGGTCGTGAATACCGTGTGCTCCAATAATCATATTTCTGATGTATTGTGCATTGATAGGTATTTCCAAATTTAGTGCATTTTCTACAGCCCGAACAGAAGCTAATGCGTGAACAGTTGTGCAAACTCCACAAATTCTTTGTGTGATTAGCCACGCATCCCGAGGGTCTCGCCCTTGCAGAATGACTTCTATCCCACGCCACATTTGTCCGGATGACCACGCTTTTGCGACTTTTCCATCTTTTATATCACAATCTATTCGCAGATGACCTTCAATCCGTGTGATTGGGTCAATTACAATTCTTTTTCCCATTTTCTAATTCCTTCCTGATAAAATTATTTATTTTCTACAACCGGTAACACCGGAAGTTTTTTAACAAAAATCAAATATGCCATAATTTCGGCTGAAATAATCCCAAGCGTAATCATAATTTCTGATACAGATGGGAAATAATGCCAGCCCGGTCCCGGGCTGAATCCCACCAAATAAGTATTGAATCGCAAAATCGCTCCGGCCAATACCATAGAAACTCCAGCCCAAAATAGATATTGAGCATTATTACTGAGTTTTTTCGAAAATAATATAAATAGCGGAATGATAAACAATATCGTTTCTATGATAAACATCCATCCATTTACATCCCCGGCAAAGGCATCATTCAAAGCCCCACGCCAAATTAAATCACCATAACGGGAAATGATGTATAACACCAAAACTCCTCCTATGAATTTAGACATCTTCGCAAGTAGATGTGTTTCCAAAGGTCGTTTGAAAGTTACCGAAGAATAGTAAGATTCAAAAATGACCATTCCGTAACCGATGATTAATGCTGAAAGTAAGAATGTTATTGGTAACCAACCTGTTTGCCAAAGTGCTGCTAATTTATCTCCCGCTATAACCATCAATGTTCCCAAGGAAGATTGGTGCATCGTTGGCAGAAGAACGCCTAGAGCAATGAAAACAAAAATGAATTTCTCTACTTTAGCTTTTACTTTTACAGTCGCCCATTTTTCTAAAAATGCAGGAGTGAATTCAAGCCAAAGAACCAAAATGTAAGTGGTAACGCAAAATGCGACTTCAAACATTATAGAATTCAGATTGACATATTTTGGTAATAAGATATTGTAAATTTGCCAATATCTGCCGACATCAATAAAAATGGAAATCCCTGCAAGTGTATATCCGAACATACTGGTCATTAACGCAGGACGAACCAATGGATGATACCGTCCTTTGTTTAACACATAAACCAGCAATGCCATAGCATATCCACCACAAGCGATTGTTGTTCCGGTTAGTACATCGTAAACAATCCAAAGTCCCCACGGGTATCCATCTGACAAATTAGTGACAGCTCCCAATCCAAACAAAAATCGTTGAAGTAAGAGGATTGCTGCTATACCTGCAAAGACCATCATCACCATAAATGGTTTGGTTAATAATTTTCCTCCAATAGGTTTGTAATTACTCATTTTATCCTCCTATTCCACGGAATCTTGTTTAGTGCATCGATGAGCTGCATAAAGAAGTCCACCCAACAAAACAACCGGCGCAATCATCCCTTTATATGCAGTATGCTGGATTTTCTCCGATGTAGATGCTGCAGATTTTTCAGGTAATTTTGGTAACCCAAGTTTCTCATAAGGAACTGCAGATAAAATCAGATATTGAGTTCCACCTGTTTCTTTTTCACCGTAAATATAACTGATATATTTCTGCACAGTATGAGTATGAGTTTCTCCACTATCCAAAGAAGAAACAGGATAACGATATTTTGAGCCGGGTTTGGCTTTAATTCGCTTTCTTGCTTCTTTCATCAAATCTTCAACTGGTCCAAATAAAGATGCACCGGTTGGGCAAACATCACAACAACCAGGGATGTCACCCTTATCCTGTTGATGTTTACACATTTCGCATTTCACAATTTCCGGTAGAGCTTTATCAAACTCGAATTTCGGAATGTTAAATGGACAAGCAATTTGACAATATCGACACCCGATACAAGCATCTTTATTATACTGTACAATGCCTGTGATTGGGTCTTTTGTCAACGCTGTAACCGGACAAGCTGATGCACAGTTTGGGTCAATGCAATGCATACACGCTCGTTTGACAAACGCATATCCGTTTGTTTCAGTATCCTTGTTTTGTCCTGTCCCATTTCGATACATTTTGATTTTATTCAGAGTCTTGGAATCGAGGTCATTTCCTGCATCCCAAATCCCTGATACATTGTGAGATTTTTCCAATTTGGTATCGAAAACACCTGGCATTCCATTTACTTTTTTGCACTCGACTTCGCAGGATTTACATCCGATACAAAGCGTTGCATCGTAGAGAATTCCCACTGCATTTTCAGAAAGCATTTTTCGTTCCCGAGCCAATAAAGTTCCAATCCCGGAACTGGCAACAGCGCCGGCACCAAGCACTTTAAAGAACTGTTTTCGGTCAATATTCATAGCCATCTCCTATGCTTCCGTTTCACCGAGTTTTTTTGCAGTTGCAACACTTGCAGTTATTGCTGCACCAGCTACCGCACCAGCTACCGCAGCGGCACCAATGGTAATTCCGCCAGGTTTTTCCTCGTTGATATCAGGAAATCCTGCAGGTGGAGTAACAAGCTTAACATCTGCTTGTTCGTGTAATGGTTTTGCAAAGCCAACTCCTTTTTCAGCGCATCCGAAACAAGGATGTCCAACGCTTACTGGCCAAGTATTCACATCACAGAAGTTGATGGATGGACAGTTTGCATAAGTTTCCGGTCCTTTGCATCCGATTTTGTACAAACAATGACCTTGACGATGATTTTTGTCTCCGTACTTCTCGGCAAACCGACCTGCATCAAAATGAGGTCTCCGTTCACAGTTTTCGTGAATTAAGGTACTGTAAGCAAATTTAGGTCTTCCCAATTCATCCAAAGCCGGTAACTTTTTTAGCGTGAGATAATACAACACGGTTGACAATAAGTTATACGGACTAGGCGGACATCCGGGCAAGTTGATAACCGGAGTTGCAATGTTATTCATTTTATAAATATCTGCAATTCCAGTAGCTTGTGTCGGATTTGGGTAAGTTGACTGAACTCCACCCCAAGAAGCACACGAACCCATAGAAACAGTTGCCGCAGCTTGTGGTCCAATTTCCTTAATGATGTCTAAAGCATTTTTGCCTGCAATTTTGCAGTAGATACCATCTTCTGCCAATGGCACAGAACCTTCAACAACTAAGATGAATTTTCCTTTATTTGCTTTAACCGATTGATGCAATGCTGCTTCCACTTGATGTCCTGCTGCAACACAAAGTGTCTCGGAATAATCAAGAGAAATCATATCCAACACAAGATTATCCACTGTTGGATGTGTTGCTCTTAAGAGAGTTTCAGTACAACCAGTGCATTCTTGGAAATGCAACCAGATCACAGGTGGCCTAGCAGGATCTGTTATTGCTTTTGCAACTTTCGCTGCAAAACTTAACGGCATTGACATTGCTGCAACAGTGACTGAACAGAATTTTATGAAGTCACTCCTCGAAATTCCCTGACTTTTTAACTGTTCAGTATAATGGTTATCAATTCGATTGCCGTTTTTATCTTTTGATTTAATCATATTTTACCCCTCAGTTTAATTTTTAATGATTATTAACAATTGGTGAAATTTGTTTAGAAAAGGACTGAAAATTCCCGTCCACAGAATTTTGGTAATTTATAAATCCGAAATAGTATTTTGCCGTTAATCTGATAATTTTACTTTGCAACAACATAGTAATTACGAGTATTTAACTTGTCGAAATATATAAAACAATTACATTTATAATCAAGTTAAATAATACTACAATATCCATTTATATTGTTGGGTTGAATATTAAAATAATACTACATATATAAAGCGGAATATACCGACAGTAATGTTTAAATATCTACATTATTGCTCCAATATCGAAAAAGTTAATATATTTTCTAAATAAGAGTTGTGAGTCTTAATATTATACTTCTAATTTTAGAGTCTTGGTGAGCCAAGAAAATAGTATAGAAAGGAAACTTTATTTTTTTCTGTACTGGAAATAATATAGTTTATGGTTAATTATTCAATCAGAAAACAGGAGTAACTATGAAAGGCATGTTTTTGTCAAAAGAAAGCGTTGTGCCATTCATTGAGCATCTTTCTTCTCAAAAAATACTCTATGCTCCACAGCAGAGAGGTATGGGATCAGTTGCGTATGAGAAAGTTGAAAATGCTGATGATGTGGTTTTGGATTATCCGAGAGCTTTGCTTTCGATTAAGAAGTATTTTCTACCACAAAGGGAAACGCTTTTAAGATATCAGCTTGATGACAATAGTTTTGAAAAACCAAAAATTGAACCGTTGAATGCAATATTTTTTGGAGTTCATAACTACGATCTTCGCGCAGTATTTAAATTAGACTACAATTTTAGTAATCAAAATCCAGAAAAAAATTATTTAGAACGAAGAAAAGATGCAATTTTTGTAGGAACATCTTATGATCCAGACAATTTTCACTTTTCTCAATCAGTAGGGTTGGATCCACATATTACTGATGGTTTTGATATGTTCTTACACAAAACTGATGAGGGATATGTTTTGGAAGTTGTAACAAAAATCGGAGAAGAACTTCTTAAAGGTTTCGGAACAATTTCTGAGTTTCAAGGTGAATATCCTAAAAATGAAAGTTTCAAAGCAAGTCTGTATGCACCACAAAGCAAACTTAAAGAAGTATTTGCGAACTCTTACGATAATCCCATTTGGAAAGAAATGGCTGAAAAATGTGTTGGTTGTGGGACTTGCAATCTAACCTGTCCGACTTGTTTTTGTTTTAATGTAGAAGACAATGTTGGAATCACTTTAGAGGATGGTTCAAGAGACAGACATCTAGATGGTTGTATGCTTCGTGGATTTACCGAAGTTGCAGGTGGTGAAATTTTCAGAGATGAGCTTGCCGCTCGAATGAGACATAGAATCTATAGAAAATTCAAATACATTTCTGATATCACTAATGAGCCGTGGTGTGTAGGTTGTGGAAGATGTACAATTTTCTGCCCGGCTGGTATTAGCATTGTTGATATCGTCAACCGACTGGTAAGTGATTATGATAAACAGCAAGTCCTTCAAGAAGGACAAATGGCATCAACTTTGGATTGAGGGAGATAATTATGAACACAACAAAAAATGGTGAATTGAAAGAACTTTATTACCCAACAATCTCCGAGATTACTAAAGTTGAAAAATTCACAGAAAAGGAAAAATGGTTTGAAATCCGTTTACCAAATGGTAATGATTTACAACATAAACCCGGGCAATTTGTAGAGGTGTCAATGTTTGGAATTGGTGAAGCGCCGATTTCGGTAACATCATCACCATCAAAAAAGGGTGCGTTTGAATTATGCGTTCGCGAAACTGGAATGCTTACCGAAGTAATGCATCGAATGGAAGCCGGAGAGAAAATTGGTATTCGCGGTCCATTTGGTCAAGGATATGATATTGAAGCGATGAAAGGAAAAGATATCTTAATTATCGGTGGCGGAATAGGAATTGTTCCTCTTCGTTCACTCATTAATTATGTGATTGATAATCGACAAGATTTTGGAAGATTGATAATCTGTTACGGAGCTAAAACTCCTGAAGAACTTTTGTATCCTGAAGAACTTAAACGATGGGAAAAAGATGAAAATATCGAATTTCATCTTACTGTTGACCAAAGCGATAAAAATTGGACAGGAAATGTAGGTGTCATTACAACTCTCATTCCTGATTTGAAACTCGATTTGAACAATACAATCGCAGCGATAACTGGACCTCCGATAATGTATAAATTTGTATTGTTATCGCTTCAGTCAAAAGGTTTACCAGATGAAAACATTTACATGTCATTAGAGCGTAGAATGAAATGCGGTGTGGGTAAGTGTGGACATTGTCAAATCAATCATTCATATGTGTGTCAGGAAGGTCCGGTCTATCACTATCCGACACTCAAAACTATGGAGGAAGCAATATAATGAAACCAAGAGTTGCTGTATTTGATTTTACTGGATGTGAAGGTTGTGAGTTAAACAAACTCAATTTTGAAAATGAACTTCTAGATATCGTTGCTCACATTGATTTTGTTGAATGGCGGGAGGCGATGGATGATAAAGCAGATGAGTATGACATTGCATTTGTCGAAGGCTCAATTTCTACTCCAGAATGTGTAGAAAGAATACACGATATCAGAAACCGTGCAAAAATATTGATTGCACTTGGTGCGTGTGCGGTTTGTGGCGGAATGAATGCGATGAAAAATCAGAAACCATTGGAAATTGCACGCGAAGATGTTTATGGAAAAGATAAAGATTTATTCCCGACACTTCCTGCACTTCCTCTTTCTGCTTATGTGAAAGTAGATTTTGAAATTCGTGGTTGCCCAATGACTCAACAAGAGTTTTTAAGAGTTGTAACATCTCTTCTGATGGGTAAAAAGCCAATCATTCCAGATTATGCGGTTTGTGTTGAATGTAAACTCAAAGAAAACGAATGTGTTTACGGAAATGGTATGATTTGTATGGGGCCAGTAACAAGAGCCGGATGCGATGCTCAATGTCCAAGTTTTGGTCAATATTGTATTGGTTGCAGGGGATTGGTTTCTAAACCGAACACAGAAGCGATGATTGAGATTTTGACCAATCACGGGTTATCAGTAGAGGAAGCTAATAAACGAATGAATCTTTTCAACACTGAAAATCGTGAAGGAGGTTTGAAATGAAAAAAGATTTGAATATCAATGTTCATCATCTAACAAGAGTTGAAGGACACGGCAATATTGTTGTGAATATGAAAGAGGGAAAACTCGAAAAAGCACAACTTGAAATTGTAGAAGCACCGCGATATTTTGAGTCAATGCTAAAAGGACGAAGTTTCCACGAAGCTGCGATTATTACATCAAGGATTTGCGGAATTTGTTCTCTTGGACACCAGATAACTTCACTCAAAGCTACCGAAGATGCGTTGGGACTTGAAGTATCCGAACAAACGGTATTGTTACGAAAATTATTGATTAACGGAGCAACAATCCAATCTAATGTGCTTCATGCCTATTTTTTGGCAGCACCTGATTTTCTTGGTGTGGGTTCTGTATTTCCATTGGTTGGTTCTCATCCTGATGTTGTGGTTCGAGCTCTCAGAATGAAACGATTAGCAAATGATATTGGCGATGTTGTTTCCGGCCGAGCAGTTCACCCAATTACACCTGTTCCAGGTGGTTTTACTAAAATCCCATCGGTCAGTGAGTTGAAAGAAATCAAACGCAGATTAGAAGAAGAAGCATTACCGGATGTATTGGCAACTGTTGAAACAATGCAAGCCCTTGCTGGAGCTATTCCTCAATTTAATCGTGAAACTGAATATATTTCTCTGCGAAACGAAGATGAATATGCTCTTTACGATGGCAAAATTTGTTCTTCTGATACAGGTATGGTTTCTGATAAAGAATATAGAAAAATGACTAATGAATTTGTGGTACCTCACAGCACTTCCAAACATACAAAGGTGAATAGGTCATCCTATATGGTTGGTGCTTTGTCAAGATGGAACAACAATTTTGATAAATTTGCTGATGGAGTCCGTGATGCAGCTGCTAAACTTGGATTGACCGGAGTAAATACAAATCCGTATATGATTACAATTGCTCAAGTTGTTGAAACTGCACATTGTGTTTTTGATTCAATTGCTATTATTGATAAACTGTTATCGAATGGTTTGAAGAATGAAAAACCTAATCAGAATATTACTAAACACGGAATGGGTATAGGTTCAACTGAAGTACCTCGTGGAATTTTGTATCACGAATATACTTATGACCGTAAAGGTTTAATTTTAGACGCTAACTGTATCATCCCAACTGGGCAAAATCTCGGTAACATTGATGATGATATGAAAAAGTTGGTTCCTGAAATTTTGGATAAATCAAAAGAAGAGATTACGTTGCATTTAGAGATGTTGGTTAGAGCTTATGATCCGTGCATTTCTTGTTCAGTTCATATGCTGGATGTTGATTTTATAGAGTAGATAATGAGTAATTATCCGATTAGTTTTTTTTCGGTTGGAAATCCACTCTATGGTGATGATGGTGTAGGGAAAGCAGTTCTTGATACCCTTCAGAAACTACCGGAATATAAGAATGCGACTTTCTTTGATGCCGGTACAGATGCGCTTTCCCTCATTGATCATTGTTCAAAAGATGGTTTCAATGTGATAATTGATGCAGCCAAAATGGGAAAGTCTCCAGGTGAAGTTATAGCAATACCACCTGATAAAGCTAAACTAATTATTCAGTGGGATCATTTATCGATACACGGATTTGGTTTAGCAGAAACTTTTCGGATGGCAGAGCAGATTGGATTATTACCAGAAAAATTATTAATTATAGGAATTGAACCCGAAGATATAAAAATTAACATTGGACTTTCAGAAACTGTTGTAAATGCAATACCTAAAGCAATAAATTTAATTAATAGAGAGGTGAAAATAAATGGAACCTAAAGTGATTTTAGTAATAGATGACGATATCGATCTAGTTGAGATCATTCGTATCAATTTAGAGAATGCAGGTTATTCTGTAATTGATGCCCAATCGGGTGAAAACGGACGGAAGTTGGCTATAAGTCAACAACCCGATCTCATTCTTCTTGATGTGATGATGGATACAATAGATGAAGGCTTTCACACCGCATACGAGTTACGGAAAGATAAGAAAACAAAAAATATTCCTATTGTTATGCTAACTGCTGTAACACAACAAACAGGATTTCAGTTTGACAAGGTAGGAGATGAAGATTTTCTCCCCGTTGATGAGTTTATAGAAAAGCCTATCAATCCAAAAAAACTAATTGATGTAGTAAGGAGTCATCTCACACCTACTGCATGAGTTTTCTGGACATACCAGAACCTATTGATGAGGATCTGTCTCGCTTTTCATCGGCGCAGAGTCTAAGACATCGTTCAAATTGGTTTATACGACTTCGAACGATTGCAGTAGCGGTTTCTGTCATCTTAGTATTGATGGCGAAACAGGTCCTGTCAAATTTAAATACTACATTACTTCTATTTCCAATTGGAATACTTGCAATTGGAAATTTCTTATATTGGTTTCGAAATAAAAAAGCACAAATAACAAGCCGACAAACCGAGCGTTCGCTTATCAAAATTCAGATGCTATTTGATTTGGTAATTCTGACCGTTTTAATGCACTATTCAGGGGGTATTGAAAATCCACTATTTTTCATATACTTTATCCATGTGATTATAGCGAGTTTAATGTTCCCAGGAAAACAAGTTTATCAAATAGCATTTCTAGCAATAATTTTGTTTACTGGAGAAGTATTATTGTCAATTAATATTTTTTGTTGGAATATTTCAGTACTTCAACATTATCATGTTCTTAGCGAATCACATCATTTACATGACCAAAATTATATTTTCATGATGCTTGGAATGTTTTGGTTTGTAATTTTGTTTACAGCATTTATTGCCTCTTCAATGATGAATAGATATCGAGTTATTAGAGACAAACTAATTAAAAAACAAAGACAATTAATTTCAACAGAAAAAGAGAAAATTGACTTTTTCCGATTCGCAACACATGAAATGAAAACTCCTATGGTAACGGTTCAAAGTGCTATTGATACTGTGTTGGAATTATCTAGAACTACAATCGATGAAAAATCGAAGGATTTACTTAGAAGATCGCGTGGAAGAACTCAACAAGCCATTGATATGGTTAAAGATCTTGGAGATATGACACAAGGAACAATCCCTAATAAATTAGAGAAATCAAAAGTTGATATAGTAAAAACTATAGGATCAATAGTGGATGGAGAATTGCTTGATAATGATAAAAATCTTAAAATTACAATGAATCTACCAGATAACTATTGGGTAACAACTTTCCAAAATCTATTTGAAAAGATAATGATAAATTTAGTTTCAAATGCCATTCGTTATAGCGATGAAGAAAGTGAAGTAATCATATCTTTGATTCCTAAAAATGATACTTTTGAAATTATCGTTCAAGATTTTGGAATAGGTATGACTCTTGAGCAACAAAGAAAAATCTTTGATGAATTTTACAGAGCTCCCCAAGCGAAAAAGCATACAACAACTGGTACAGGGCTTGGAATGTCAATTGTTAAAAGGTTTATTGAAAAAATGAATGGTCATATCACAATGCAAAGCGAAGTGGGTAAGGGTACTACTTTTAAAATGGAATTACCATTAAATGTCGGATAGAATTAAAATAGGTGGATTGTTTGAGCGCACAAGTTTGTGCATGATTGAGATTTTGGGAATAAAGGATGAACCAGGTTCTGCAGGAAAAATATTCCGATTATTCAGTGAACACCATATTTCTGTTGAATTTATTACTTCAAGTTTTACAACTACCGGCGGTGGAAGTATGTCTCTTGGTATGAGCGATGAACATTGCACAAAAGTTGATGAACTATCAATAGCAATTGAAGAAATAATAAAGCCGGATAAAATTGTTAAACGACCAGCAATTGCAATGCTGACAGTTTACGGTCCACACTTTGCAGAAAAACCACGAGTTGCTGAGATATTTTGTTCAGAATTGGGAAGAAAAGGTGTAAACATTTTGGGAATATCCACATCAATAAACAGTATCACTTGTGTAATAAATAAAGAAGATTTAATATCTTCAAAAGAAGCTGTCAACCTGAAATTTGAGCTTCCCGAGTACTAGAAAGTAGTTGTCTTCCGATTTTTAGTAAAAGTCGCTAAAATCTTTAAAGGAATTCTAAACGGTTTTCCGTTTTTTACAAATGCACCTGAGATTTCTGCTTTACTACATGTTTCTCCATTTTCATTTACAATTTCTTGTTGCCAGAAAAATCGTACACGACTCACTTTTGTTAATTTGCTTTGAATAGTAACTTTTGAATCCAATTCTATTTCTTTGATAAAATCTACATTTGCATTTGTAATATATAAAGCGATGTCTAGGATTTTCAATTTTGATAAGTGTTACATCCCGCTTTATAGTTTTTTATGAGTTTATTATTCAATTTGATAAACT
>CAZSJY010000046.1:0-15728 GCA_964607375.1 uncultured bacterium | reverse complement strand
CCCTCGTAGAACATCATCACAGACATTCCAAATGAAGGATGATATTTGATTGTAATTATTTGACATTAATTATCCTATCAGAATTAAGGTGGAATTTATCTCTTTTTTTGTATAAAACGGAACTATTGATTTACCATCTTTAAAAGATAATAGTAATACTGAAATACCCAACAAAACCAACTCATCCAGACAGTTTCTCCTCCTAAACAAGTATTTCCATTACCAAACAATAGTTTTAACTGTATGAATGAATATGTCATTTTTATGAGTATGTTGTAGTGTATTACAATATATTTAACACACTATACTACAACATTTTCTCTATAGTGAATTTTTAATGACGAAATGTGTGTGAGAAAGACTGTGATTTATCTCTTTTTTGTGAGACTGAAAAACCGTTTCAAGATATAGTTTTACATATCTAATGTCTGAACATAGTTTTTCACAACTCTTTCAATTTCTCTCTTTGATACTTTCTGACATTGAAACATAAAGTTGATTGATTTCCTTTCCCCACTACCATATCCATTGAGATTAGATATGTCATCTGATTTCCTAATCACAGGATTTTTGAATAACATATAATCTTCAACAAGTTCATCAATACATTTTTGTATAATAACTTCTAACACTTTTTTATCCATAATATTTTCCTATTTTATTTCTATAATTTTATTACTTATCTCACTAAAGTCTGAAACCGATAAGTGATTAGAATACATCTCCGTCATATGAACTACTTTATGACCAACAAATTTAGATAACTTGAAAATATCAACACCTTTTCTGATACACTCAACACAAAATCCGTGTCTCAAACTATGTGTAGTGTATTTTTCATTTACTCCAACTTCAAGTAATAGTTTTGTAAAAAATCTACTGATAGAATTTAACAAATATGTTCTTTGTGTATGTGGATTTTCAAAAACGAACTTATGTTCAATTGTTTTGTGTGTAGATTTTCTAACTTTCCTACCAACTTTAGTTTTCTTTGGAATTTTGTTTAGTATTTTCTGAATTGACTCATTCATTTCAATTTGTCTCCAGTTTCTTTTGAAATTTATAGTCAATATTGAATTCTTATCTGATAAATACACATAACTATGAGATGTACCTTTTCCAACATCAACCTTATCTTTCTTCCATTTGATACTTGAAACTTCTCCAATTCTCATTCCCAAATTCATCTGTAAAAATATCATTACCTTGAAGAAGTCGTAATCAATTTTGTTTCTTAACAAATTATCAATATAGTCATTCAGATAATCCTTGAATTTTCTCCATTCTTCTTCACTCATAATATCATCATCATCTCGTTTCCTTGATTTCGGTATCTTTACTTCTTTAACTGGATTGTGTTCAATAAAATCATTCTCAACGAGATATGTAAAATAACTACTCAAATGTCGAAGATTATTACCAATAGTAGTATCTGATACTTGTTCTTCTCTTTCTAACTTGTACTTATTTATGTATTTTTTAGTTATTTCATCTACATAAAGAAGTCCGTAATTTCTTTCACAGTATTTTCTAAACAAATTGAGTGAAATCTTATCAGAATGAAGTGTATTTGGACTTAATGTAAATCGACTTACCAGTTTTATTCTATGTTCAATATAATCGTTCATAGATTGAGTTAGAGTAATTCTACTTTTCTTGAATGGATTGATAAATTTTGGGTCGTATTTTTGGTCAAATCTTTCTTTTAGTTTTGGTAATTGTTTTTTATCAATATCTTTACCGAGTGAAATACCTACAGTTTTTTTGTATCCACTCAAAGTTAGTTTTTGATACTGATAATAGAAGTATCCATCTTTTCTTTTATAGATGGTTCCCATAGTATAATTTATTGATAATTGGACTTCATTTACAACAATTCTTACAACATATTTAGTGAAAAATTGTTGTAAATATACTCTAACTTGTTGTATATTAGGTAGTTATGATTTTACTATGTTCTTATACATTGAAGACTGTTAATCCACGTGTCGTAGGTTCGAGTCCTACCACCGGAGCAAACTGGGTCGGTAACACGAACCAGTTAACACTTCAAGTATATAAACCCTAGGATCATTAGTCTGGTGATTTGTGTCTCATTCGATTTAATAATCAATAACATTTCCTCTGTTTAACAAGAAATACGGGTCAATACAAGATTTCGTTTTGCGTACTTGTTCAACAGCTTCTTGTCCATAACATTTTAGGAAATCGGTTCTTTTTCGCTTACCTGTACCGTGTTCTGCAGAATAAACTCCACCAAGTTCTGCAGACTTTTCAATCATCAATTGATAACATATATCCGCATCAATTTGTTGTTCCCTCGTTGGTAGAATATGAAAATGTAGATGACAGTCTCCGAGATGTCCAAACAATAAATATTCGATATCTTTTGATTGAAGGAGTTTGTGAGAATATTGAACAAATTTATTGAAATATTCTGGTGGAACTATCGTATCAGTAATAATCCCAACTGTATCATTTCTTCTTACAATCTCAAGTGCTTTGGCTGGCATTGAATGGCGGGCTTCAAAAAACTTCCTCAGTATATGAGAATCTTGTAATACTTTAACATTATCATCACTAAAACTACTGATAGATTGTTGTAAGAGTTTCAACCATTTGGTAGCTACTTCATCATAATTATCATAAAAGATTGGAATCTTAATATACACACCAACTGAATTTCTATCAGAAAAAAATAACTCTCTATTATTCATATACTTCATGCAGTTATACCCAAAATACTCAAATGTTTTGACTGAATCCCACTGAAAATTGTTGTTATTCTCCAACGAAATCAATAACTGAAATGCTATCTCCTCATTTGGAATTGTAAGAAACAAATCCAGATAATCAGTTGGTCTTCTATCTAACTTTAGTGAACAATGTGTAATTAACCCGAAAATTCCTTCACTTCCTATTATCAAGTCAACAAAATCCATTTGTCCATCTTTTGAAGAATATGGACCACTCGCATTTTTAATTTTAGGACGACTATAAGTAGGAATTGATAATTGTGTAGTTTCATTATCGTGTTTCAAAATGAAAAGACCATCATTAGAAATAAATTGACCTCGTTGTGCACGGGCAATCATTCCATTGGGCATTACAATTTCGATTTCTTTTACCCATTTCCGTGTTGCACCTTTTTTCCCTGGAATAAACCCAGATGCATTTGTTGATAATGTACCTCCTACAAAAGCATCTTCCCTGCTAGTTGGGTCCACAGGATATATTAATTTGCTGAACGACTTTTTTAGTACTTCGTTCCGTATTTCTTCTAAAATAACTCCTGTTGGAGCAGAAACAGTTTTATTTTCAATATCAACTAATATTGGAGGATGAGTCAAATTTACCGTTGATAATAATAATCCACCATTAGGAGTTGCACTTCCTGTTAAGTTTGTCTGACCTCCTGTAATTGTTACCGGTATTCTGCAATTGAAACAGATGCTGAAAATAATTGAACATTCCTTTGTACTATTTGGTCGACATAATCCTTCTGCATAACCTTTTAAATTTGAACTATCAACTGCAAAACCACTTATAATATCTTGATCCGTAGAAACATTGATGCTAAAGTTTTTTTTGAGAAATGTTGCTAAGACATTAATCCCACAATTTTGAGAATTTGATCTACAAAATTGTTTAATCAAATTTCGGTCATTTGAGGATAAAATATTATTTAACTTGATGATATGTGTGCCCATTGTATAAGTATTTCTCAGTTATTCCTTTATCAAATTTACTCACAAAATTCTGTAAGGTCGATAATAATTGCTAATGAAAATCTTTTTGTACCACTAATATTTCTTGTAAATTCGAGCACAAATCAAGCATAAAATCTTAACAGAAGGAAAAAGCATGAAAAAAATAATTCCTACATTAATCATATTTATTTCAATTGGATTTCCCAAAGCACCCGATTGGGGTGTCAATCCTTGGGATTTCAAATTTACTGCAACTCATACTTGTGTTTTGTTCGTCGATGGAGATGAATCTATCGATGAGTTTGATATCATAGGTGCATTCGTAGATGGAGAATGTCGAGGGATTGCAATGCCTACTTTTTTTCCAATGCCAGGTAATGAACGATACACAATAAATATGATGCTGTATAGTAATCTATCCTATGGAGAATTTATCACTTTCAAAGCCTATGATGCATCTTCAGATATAGTACTTGATGTTCAAAACTACGAAATTGAGTTTATTGAAAATGAAAATTATGGAGATGATATCAAAGTCAAAAAACTATATTGTATTACGAATAAGAATTTTACAAAAACTGAGTTTAGTCAATCACAACTAATTTCTACTATCTCTGTTAAAGTTAGATTAGATTCTTCTTCAAAATTCAAAGATGGATCTAATATCCCGATTACATCATTTGATAATGGAAATTTTATCATATCAGCTTTGGAAAATAATATATCCGTTTTAGTAGAAGATGAACAAGGGAATACTCCATATATTCTGCAATTGAAACTGGGTAAAATTTATCTGAAAACAACTCAATAATTCAAAATATATGAAACTCAAAGGATTAGATTATCTAAACATTTCCTCACATTTATCCGATGTAGAAATTCTCGTACAACATACGGCTAGAGATTTTGTTGTTAAAGAAATTCTACCAATAATAGATGGTCATTTTCAAAATAGTACATTTCCTCATCACCTCATCAAAATGTTTGGTGAATTAGGGTTTCTAGGTGTAAACCTACCTCAAAATTTTGAATGCGCTGGATTATCTAATATCGCATATGGACTTGTATGTCAGGAATTAGAGCGTGGAGATTCCGGAATTCGTTCATTTGTTTCTGTTCAAGGTTCTCTTGTAATGTTCCCAATTTATAAATTCGGAAGTAATACCCAGAAACAAAAGTGGCTTCCTCTATTGGCAAGTGGTGAAATTGTCGGTTGTTTCGGACTGACAGAACCAGATTTTGGCTCTAATCCAGCAGGACTAAAATCAACTGCAAAAAAAGTGGATGGTGGGTATATTCTAAACGGTTCAAAAATGTGGATTACCAATGGAAGTATAGCTGATATTGCTATAGTTTGGGCTAAAACAAAAAATAATGTAATTCGTGGATTTATAGTCGAAAATGATTTTGAGGGATTTTCTGCATCAGAAATGAAAAATAAATGGTCTTTACGAGCATCAGTTACATCTGAATTAATTTTGAAAAATGTCTTTGTACCGGATGATAATGTACTACCAAATATAAAAGGAATTAAGGGTCCATTGAGTTGTTTATCTCAAGCACGATTTGGTATTGCATTTGGGGCGATTGGTTCAGCAATTGCTTTATATGAAGCATCTCTCAAGTATTCTAAAGAACGGATTCAGTTTGATAAACCTATTGCATCATTTCAATTAGTTCAAGAAAAATTAGTTTGGATGTTGAATGAAATCACAAAAGCTCAATTATTAGCTTTGCAGGTTGGCAAAAATAAGGATAATGGAACGGAAACATTTCAGCAAATTTCTATGATTAAACGAAATAATGTATGGATGGCTAGAGAATGTGCAAAGCTAGCTCGGGATATTCATGGTGCAAATGGAATTTCAGGTGAATATCCAATTATGAGGCATCTGATGAATATCGAAAGTGTTTTCACTTACGAAGGAACACACGATATGCACACTTTAATTCTTGGACAAGACATAACTGGAATTCAAGCTTTCGGGAATAACTAATGGGGAATGAAGCTATAAGATCATTACTTTTTTGGATTCTACAAAAACGATGGTTGTTATTGATTTTGTTTGTTGGATTATCAATGTATTGGTTACCATATCCTGGTAGTATTTCTGCTCAAGGTTATAGAACATTTATTATTAGCGTGATGGTTATTGCATTAATTATTACAGAGCCAGTTCCTTTACCAGCTGTAGCATTACTCATAGCCATTTTAGAAGTCGCATTTAGAATTACTGATCCTGCAGGTGCTGCTAAATCTTTTATGGGAGATTCTGTATTTTTCATTATGGGTTCATTGATGATGGCAGTTGCAATAGTTCATCAAGGATTGGATACTCGCTTAGCTCTTGGAATTATAGAATTAACAGGAAACAAAGTGCGAAATATCGTCTTCGGATTTACTGCAATATCAGCTATTTTATCTTCTTTTGTAGGTGAACATACTGTTGTTGCAATGATGTTGCCAGTAGGATTATCTTTAATTCGTAATATGCCAAAGGGAAGGAAAATACCAAACTTAACAGCATTGATATTGTTTTCTATTGCTTACGGATCGACAATTGGTAGTATTGGTACTCCGTCTGGTGGAGCAAGAAATGCTATTATGATTGAATATTGGCGTACATTTACTAACACAACTTTGACTTATACTCAGTGGATTGTTATGGCATATCCTGTAGTATTAATTGGAATAGCTTCGGCTTCTATTTTGTTGATATTTGCATTTAAACCCGAATACAAAATTATGGATACAGCTGTTAGAAAGTTGAGAGTTCAAGTTGCCAAAAAAGGTAAAATGGCAGGTAATGAAATTCTAAGTATTGTGATTTTCTCAATCACTTTTTTATGTTGGGTATTCTTAAACGAGAAAATTGGTATGGGAATAATCGCAATTGGTGGTGCTTTTTTATATATGGCTACAGGTTTGATAGAGTGGAAACAAGTAAGCAAGGAAACCAACTGGGGTGTTATTTTATTATTTGCTGGTGCCATATCTTTGGGAACCCATATGAAACTTACTGGAACTGCAGTTTGGCTTGGTGAATCTGTGATTTCTGCAACAGGCGGTTTAATTGAACAGTTTGAATTTTTCAGGAATTTTGTGGTAATTTTGATGACAACTTTAATGTCTAATATCATGAGCTCTAGTGGTACAATTGCAGTTCTTGGTCCGGTTGTTTTGAACATGGGTGGTGACCCTCTTTATATGGGTATGGCATCCGCTATTTCGTCTGCTTTTGGATATTTTTCTGCAGTTGCTGCTCCTGCTTGTTTGATAATTTATTCATCTGGTTTGGTAAAAGTTACAGATTTTCTAAAGGCAGGATGGAGGCTAGGTATAGCTTCAATTGTTACATTGTTATTAATAATTCAATTTTATTGGCCATATGTTAAACGGCTTACCAATTTTCAATAAAGGATAATGTTATGAGGTTTTTAGTTGCAATAAAAGATACAAGTAAGGCATCAAAAAATATCCTCCAAATCGCTGTAAAAATAGCTAGAGGATTTAGAGCTGACATTTCTGTAATTTATATAGGGAGAAAATCTAAAGATATTATAGCTTCAGAGGTTGATCTTGCAAGGAAATCGCTTGCAGAATGGAATATTTATCACCCTGGACTTGAAGTATTAGAGTGGGCATATTATGCACTAAATGAATTGGATTTTTTACCGAAAAACGAAATCGAGTTTAAACCTGAAAATCTTGTAGAAGATAAGAATAGAATTAGGATTGTACTTCCTCATACTTCTAGTCCAAGTATTAGATTAATTCTCCGTGAAGGTAACCTTCTTGAAGAACTCAAAAAAGAATTAGAACACACAGATTATGAACTAATTATGGTAGGTAATCCAAAATCAAAAAAGAACATCCATCAAATCGTCCAATTTCTTGACTCTAGTATATTCATTATTAAGAATTTTAATCCTTCATGGAATTATAAAATCCTTTTATGCGTAGATGATTCATATTCAACAAAGAGAGCTGTAATGTTTGGAGCGCAAATTTCTAAACACTTTCAAGCCGAAGTAAATGTGATTACTGTCAGCAAAACTAAACGGTTTGGAAAAGGATATAAAAACGCATCTCGGTGGGCTGGTAAATATTTGAACCTTCAAAAAGTAACGCATTCTTTAAATTTATTAACAGGTAAACCTACTGATGTGTTTATCGAAGAAGCAGGTTCTGACCATATTATTGTAATGGGAAAAGCTAAAGGTAATGAGATATTTAAATATTTTAGAGGTAGCAAACCCATCCATACTGCTCAAAAAGCTGAATGTCCAATTTTAATTGTACAATAAAAGTATTGTCGTATTATATAATATCCTTATAAATTATTGGACTTTGTAAGATATAGAATATGGCCCGTTCGTCTAGTGGTTAGGACTCAGGGTTTTCATCTCTGCAACAGGAGTTCGATTCTCCTACGGGCTACAGCAAAAAACCGACATTAATGTCGGTTTTTTTGTTTCTATTCAATTTATTTATCTAAATAAAACTGAAATTTCTTGCAAATCTACAAAGAGATTTTAATGAAATATGTTAAATTATAGAGTGGATTTGTTGTGCTATTAATTAATCTCTAAAAAACAAAATGATAACAAAAAAGTTTATATTTGGTTTAATTCTCTTATTTGGATTTATGTTTTCTAATGATGAATTTCTCACAAGAGAATTTACAATCAAAGACGGTTTTATTGGTGGTACTATCAACGATATCTTTCAGGATCATCACGATAGAATTTGGTTTTGTACTACAGAAGGAGTTAGCATCTTTGACGCAGAAGAATTTACCAATTTTTCTCAATCGCACTTTTTACCATCATCCCATATTGAATGCGGAATTGAAGATACACTCAAGAGAATTTGGCTCGGGACGCAAAATGGTCTCGTTAAAATTGAAAAAAATATAACACAAATATTTACGTCAAAAAATGGACTCCCATCCAGTTTTATAAAATCTGTTATTTATTGGAATAACCAATTATGGGTTGGGACTACTCAAGGAATTGCAGTGTTTTTCGAAGCTGAAAATCAATTCCGAACACCCGTTTTAGACTTTAGAATGAACCATGTTTCTAAATTATACATTGACAATAATAATAAACTTTGGATTGGATCATCAAATGGGCTTTGGACTATTGATAAATCTAATAAAATTCATAGAGTCAACCTTCCTGATGAAAATTTAAAGATATGGGAAATAATTGAAATCAATGGTGTTTTGTACGTATCAACTGAAAAAACATCAAAAGATAACTCAATAAAATATGAAGTTTATCAAGTTCATCATGATTTAAGTACTGAACTTCTAAAGAGTAATCTTTGGTTTAGGTCAGCTGTGGAAATACCAGAATATGGCTTTGTGTTTTCATCTTGGGATAAAATCATTGTAGAAAAACAATCTCTTACAGGATTGATTAAAATTGCAGAATTTCCTTATGCTTGGATTACAGCTACATTCCAAGATATTGAGGGCAATACATGGTTCGGAAGCAAAGATCGTTTATTTTTTGTAAATGATAAAAATATACGAATCAGGCGGAATAATAACGACAAATTTACTTTATCAGAATCATCATATTCGACAATAGTCAACGGAAATATTGTAATTACTGGAAGTGGAAAGACAACAAATGGGGTTTATTTTGATAAAAATCAATGGAAAGAAATCAAAAATTGTCCTGCTAATGTCAGTATAATTCAGTACTCGAAATATTTCGGTTGGCTAGTGGCCTCAGATAATGGTTTCCTTGGGATTTTAGATCCAACTTCTTGGAAAATAAGAAAGTGTAATAATACTGACCCTTTAGCTAACAATTCCATCACAGGAATTGTTGATTGTAAAATATCTAAAAAAGTACTCATTACAACTCAAAATTCTATTTATGAATATAATGGAACCCAGATTCAACAATGGCAATTGGATTTTTCTGGGAAAATAAATCGTATCACCGAATGGAATAACAAGTTTTATCTTGGCTGTGATAATGGTTTGTTTAGTTTATGCGTCCCAGAAAGGGGAAAAACACAAATATTTAAAGATAGTACTTTTTTCTCCTCTAGAATAGTAGATATGAATGTTACCGATTCAAATACTCTATTAGTACTTGAGGAAAATCAAGGATACGAATTCTATTCCGAACAAAATTATAAAATCCTACATCTGCCTAAAGTTAAAAATCAAAAATTCCGTTCTATTTTAAAAGCAAACGATCATGTTTGGGTAAGTACACTTGCGTCGATTTTACATTTTCACAATGGAGCTTATACTATTTTTGACATTGATTGCGGAATGGTAACAACACCAATCTTACAATGGTTAAGGGATAAATTATGGATTCTGTCATATAACGGAGTTGTTCAAATTACACCAGAAGGTGTTAATCCATATATTCCAGAAACTATCATTTATTCAGTTCAAACTACTAAAGAATTGATTTTGGATACATTAATTTTACCAATAAATATAAATAATGTCAAATTTAAGTTTTCTATGCCAAGTTTCGCATCAATTGGAAATCAAAAATACAAGTATAGGTTGTGTGGATTAGATGATAAATGGAAAGATGGTTTTGGTACCAAAATTGATTTCATGAATTTACCCACTGGAGAATATTGCCTAGAAGTAATGGGCTTTGATAGACATGGTAGAACTTCAATAACTCCTGCTAGAGTATTTTTCAAAGTTTCAAAATCTAAGGGATTTCTAACTTTCATTATTGTTTTAACATTACTAGTTGTTTTATCAACAATGGCTATTTTTGTAAATCTGTTTGCAAATAAGAAGATGAAAAAGATGTCATTACTTCAAAAAAATGATGAGATAATTATTCGTCTTTTTGATTCGTTTAGTGTAGTAAAAAATGGTCAAATTGTTACGAATATATTGTGGCAGGGAAAACAATCAAAAGAGATTTTGTTTTTCTTAATTTTGAAAGATTTCCATCATAAAATGGGAGTTGATATTAATGAATTTAATGTACATTTTTGGCCTGATGCATCAATAAGTGAGGTGATGAATAGGAAAAATACAGCTATATCAAGAATAAGGTCCGCAGTAAAAATTTCAGATCAAAAAGTAATTGTTTCAAAGAATAATAGATATTCTTTTGATTGGGCTGACCAAACTTTTAAAATCGATCTTCTAGATTTCCAAAAACATGTTAATGATGCTAAAAATTTTAAGATATGTGGTCAAACTAAAAAGATGTTAGCAGAATACGAAAAAGCAGTTGATTTGTTTGGTAACGGGATTTCTACAGAATTTTCTTCAAGTTGGTGTGATGATATCTGCGAAGGTATAAAAATGGAAGCTAGAAATATGGTGTTAGACATAATTGACAGATATTTCCATAATAGAGATTATAATCGTGTTCTCAAATACACAAAAATAATGATGACTTGGGATTATTTAGATGAAGTAGCAATTGAATATGAAGTGAATTCATTGAAGAGGATTGGAAAACCTAAAGAAGCAAAAGATAAATTAAGAAAGTTCAAAGAACTATATCTCGAAGAAATAGGAGAGAAATCCAAGATAGAAATATCCTAATTTTGTTTCTAAAAGAGAGAATCTTCGACAAAATAGAACAAATTCGATTCACTAACAATCATAATTTGTCTATTCATGTGTAAAAACATAGTCAAATTATCAATAATTTATGAAATTATGATAAAATTTCTTGACTTTCTCGACGATAAACCCATAGTATTAGGCGTTATATGAGATGTAACACTGTAATTTATAGTTTATTTAGGAGGTAACAAATGGCAGAAAAAGTAAAAAAAACCGGAGTAGCTAAAGAAAAAGGTTATTTATATTATCTTGATAAACAAGGTAATGTTAGTCGTTCAAAAATGGCTCGCGGAAACGAAAAAGGCGGAAACGCTGAAGTTGTTAACAAAGCTGGAGTTCAGCGGGAATCTGGCTATCTTTATTTCATAGATAAAGATGGTGATGTCTCTCGCGCAGAAATGGCTCGCGGACGCAAATAAATAGAACTTTTAAGAAGTTTTATCCGGAAAAATAAAAGACCTCGTTCGTTGAATGGGGTTTTTTTTTAACACCTCATATGTTTCGATATTCCATAATATTACTCACAATTTTACATTTTTCTCTGATATTTGGTGGAGAAGTTACCAAAATTCAAATAAAAGGAAACATACATACTAAAGACAAGATAATCCTTAGGGAAATACTCCACCCTATTCCATCTGAATTTGATAGTTTAACTGCAAACGAAGATAGAAATAGAATTTATAATTTGGGA
Organism: uncultured bacterium; assembly: GCA_964607375.1. Classification (GTDB taxonomy): domain Bacteria; phylum Fidelibacterota; class Marinisomatia; order SCGC-AAA003-L08; family JACNLC01; genus JACNLC01. Next base: position 3,738 of record CAZSJY010000046.1, on the reverse strand, counting down.
TTATTCTCCACAGTCGAAATTACTAATGAAGATTCTGTTTATTTAATTTCAGTTGTTGAGTCTTTAAGATGGATGCCATTTCCTATATTTGAACATAACGAAGCAAAAGGTAAAAATGGATGGTCTTATGGAGGTGGAGTAGCAATTCTTAATTTTAGAGGTTTGAATGAAAAACTCTATGTTGGCGGAACACTAGGTGAAACAAAGTCTTACTTCTTTAATTTTATTGATCCCTGGATGTGGGGAGACCATGGTTCTGTTAATATTGGGATCTCAGACAATACATTTGAAGATGCAGTTTACGCGTATGAATTACAAGAAAAAAGTTTATCAATAAGTACGGGCTACTACAAGGGTTTGCATCATCAATTCAGATGTTTACTTGGACTTAACATAAATACGCTAACAGATTTAGATGACCAGTTTTTTAGACCAATTCCAAATGATTGTATTTTAGAACAACAGCATATCACCACACTTTACGAATATGTTTATGATACAAGAGATATTTATACTGATCCAAATGATGGATATTTAATTTCATTTGATCTAACTTCAAATTTTGGTCTTGGAAGTTCTTACACCTATCATACAATAGATTTTGATTTTACAAAATACACAGAAATAGACAATGTTCCATTTGACCCAGTAATATCAATGAATACTACATTTTTAATACAGTTTTCAGAACAACTTCCAATTTATTCTAAAGCATATTTAGGTGGAGAAGACTATGTTAGAGGTTACTCTTCAATTCCAACAGATAATCCTCAGCAAGTTGTGAATTTAATCGAAGTAGAGAATCTAATATTTCATAGTTTAGAATATCAGCAAACTCTTTTTCCAAAAAACGATTTGGGTGGTGTGGAAATGGGAATTGATTTTGTTCTATTTACTGATTTTGGATACGGTTCTAATAACTTACAAAAATTAAAAATATCAAATGGACTATTGGGTTACGGATTTGGATTGAAGTTCTTTATGTCTTCAATCGGAGCAATTGGTGTTGATTTTGGCTTCAATCCCTATAAAGGCGGTTTTTTACTTCATTTCTCAATGTCAAGTTAAATCTGTTTACTATTTCTTAAAATCTTTGCTTTTTCAAAACAATTTTCTGTACCATTTATCATTCTTCTAATGTTACTCCTATGAGTGAAAACAACAAACAAAGCTAATATCAAAGAGAAAACTGAAAAGTTGATGTCCACTTCAGCAAAATATAAATAAACAGGAATGGAAATTGATGATAACATTGTTGCCAGCCCTACAAAACCAGATAACACTAAAACTACAATCCAAACAGGAATTGCAATAAGTAACACAACAGGATTTATAGCACCGACAACGCCAATTGCTGTTCCAGCACCTTTGCCACCTTTAAATCCAAATAATATTGGATAAACATGACCAATGATTACAGCTCCTCCACAAATATAGGGTGAAATATTTGAATTAGTCTCGAACACATTTGCGATAAAAACAACTGCTACAATTCCTTTTAGAACATCAATCAATAACACGATTAGAGCAAATAACTTGCCTTGTGTGCGAAATGCGTTAGTACTTCCAGCATTACCACTTCCTTCTTTTCGGATGTCAATTCCTCTTATTTTACCAAGAATCAAGCTCCCAGATAAAGAACCAATTAAGTAACTCAAAATTGCTCTTATTATGATTTCCATTAAAAAGATTCCTATATGATTTGCGTAGAAATTAGCGCAATATGAATGTTATTCAATAGTGTTATTTTAGTTAAATTTCTTTAACAACCGAATTGTTTTGAGAGCATCAAACCAACGATGAAGTTGTTTTTCGAAATGTTTTTGGGTCGGTGAGGACTTTTGCAGTCCATTCCAAACTTTTAATATTCCTTCACCAATTAGAAAATCTTTGAAATCTGAATGAATATTACTTGTTCGTTCTAATAGTGTTGTCAAATCTAATTCAAATGAGTTTTTTCCAACTTCTAACCAGTTTTTCAAAATTATAAATGCTTCCTTTGAAAAATATAATTTATTTAAATCAAAACCTGTTTGAGCTTGATTCATCCTAAATCCAGTTCCCAGATAAATCCTATTGGATGGTCGAGACGAAGGAAACACTAATACATCTTTGATTGTGTGAACTTCACTATACTTTGCTAATTCTTGGAGAAAGTAGAAATCCTCTGTAGCTTTTCTACGGGACATGCCACCAACTGAAATATATGCTTTTGCAGTGCAAACAATTGTTGAGCCAATCGCGTGATAACCATAGGGTGATCCGGCTTTTTGTGTGTTTTCTGCAGTTGATTTCAGGAAATTCTCATAAATACGAATTGCTTTTTCAATTTCGGGATTATCAGATTTTTGGTGTTCAAATCCAACAATGGCTGAATGACACTTGTGTTGTAAAAAATAGTCATAAATAGTTGTAATGTAATTGGGAGATAAAATTGTATCAGCGTCCGTGCAACACAATAAACTATCAATTTTGCAAAATGGCAGACATAAATCCATTCCAATTTTACGAGCTAAACCTACACCGGCTAATTTTTCTGGTAGTTCTAATCCGATGGAAGACGCATCTACACTAGAAATTTCAAAAGGTAACTGTTGAGTTTTGATGTAATTGAGTGTTCTCTGATTATTCTGAAAATCTGAATTTCTTACTTCTTTTTTATTATTAACAACCACAACGACTAAAGTATCTATTAACAATTCTTTCGATTGTTTTGCAATACTATCCAATGTCTGCGGAAGTGATTCAAACTCAGCATACGCAGGAATTACAATAAAGAAATCATAATTAGATTTTGATGGTTGAGGAAAGAGTTCCCACGGACCAACTTCTCCTCGTTTGTGCAGATATTTTACAACATCATTTTTCATTGAATTTCAGAATACTCATCGCATTTTCCAAATCACAATTTTCAATCCAATGGATTTTAACTCCTCGTTTTTCCATCCTGCGGAAAAATGTCATTTGGCGTTTGGAAAATTGATGGATAGCAATATTCAATTTATTAACCATTTCTTCTTTTCTCAATTCTCCTTTTAGAAATTGACTGATAAATCGATACTCCAATCCGAAATAATGTAGTCGTTCTAAAGATATCCCGGATTTCATCACTGTTTCAACTTCTTCAATCATACCATTTTCCATTCGAGTGTGTAATCGTTCAGTTATTCTTTTTCTTACAGTCTCTCGTGGATAATTAACTCCCAATACCATTGGTTTGACAATTTTCTTCTTCTCATCTAAAAAACTTTCATCGGTTGATGCCACTGCTATTTCAATTGCACGAATGACGCGTTTTTTAGTAGTTAAATCGGTTGTATTATGTAATTTTGGGTTGAGATTTTTCAACTGTTTAACCAATTCTGTAAGGGATTTTTGCTCTAACTTCTGTCTAAAATCAAAATCTGGAGCAACTTCTTTCATTTCATAATTAAGTAAAATGGATTCAATATACAATCCTGTTCCACCGCATAAAATTGGGACTTTATTGCGAGAAACGATATCATCATAAGCAAAGTAAAAATCCTTTTGAAAATGAAAAACACTGTAATCTTCTGATGGATTTATAATATCTATCAAATGATATGATATTTTATTTCCGTCAACTGAATATTCATCTAAGTCCTTACCGGTACCGATATCCATTCCACGGTAAATTTGGCGAGAATCTGCAGAAATGATTTCCCCATTGAATTTTTCTGCAATTTTCACAGCTACACTCGTTTTTCCAGTAGCCGT